>JAKAMT010000025.1 GCA_021812705.1 Bacteroidota bacterium
TTCCATTCCGCTTTCATGCTCTCTAAGAAATAATCGTTCGGGTGTATACTTAGCCCATTTATCGAGCCAGTCAAACTGATTCATTTTTCTTCTCCAGTGATCTGCTTCCCAGATATAAAATTGTTCCGGCTATTACGCATGCAACCGGACTGATTAAAAGCGTCTGCCTCATTACTTCCGGGTTCTGCATCACATTCGACAGGTCATTTAGTTTGCCGTAAATCAGCGGACCGATTCCGAGTCCTATCACATTAACAACAAAGAAATACATTCCCGTGGCCAATCCGCGAAGATTCGGACCGGCTATATCATTCACATCCGCTGCGGCGGGTCCAAGCCACGCGAGTGCGAATCCGAGCAGAAGCGAGATAAGAACTAGCTGCAGTGTAATATTTGTGCTGTTTAAAATTATCATCCAGATCGGAATGCAGAGGATTGCAATGCCGACAGAAAAAATCATTCTTCCGCCCGCTCTCTTTGAATGAAGCTTATCGGCAATCCATCCGCCCAGAATGGTGCCGGGCAATCCGCCGGCAATTGTTCCGATTCCTATCCATCTTCCAATCTCCGCGACATTCATGTTTTGAGTTCTGATAAAAAATGTCGGCAGCCAGATTGAAACGCTGTTTGCTGCGACCGCAAAGAAAGCATAACCGAAAAGAATATACCTGAAAGGAACATTTTTGAAAAGAAGCCGCCAGTCTTTTCTTTCTGCCTGCGCGGCAGTGTCTCTGATTCCGCGCTGAGGTTCTTTAAGAAAATAAACCACCACCGCAAGTGCAAGTCCCGGAAATCCCAGAAAATAAAACGCAAAGCGCCATGTGAACGCGTCGCTTATCCATCCGCCCAGAAAGAATGCGATTCCGGTTCCGATTGCAATCGCAGAGGAAAAAGTTGCCTGCACGGTGGCTCTCATTCGTGAAGGAAAATAATCGCTGAGCATCGAAAGCGCGGCCGGCCCAAGAGTGGCTTCCCCGATTCCGACCATAGTTCTGCATAAAAATATTTCCCAGAATCCGTGTGTGAATCCGGTCAATCCCGAAAAGAGACTCCATACACTTAATCCGAATGCGATTAATTTTCTTCTCGAATATTTATCTGCCAGTCTTCCGAAGGGAATTCCAAGCAGTGTATAAAAGATTACGAATGAAGTTGAACCGAGAAGCGCCAACTGCGTATCGCTGAAGAGCATCTCTTTCTTGATGGGCGAGAAGAGAAGATAGATCAGCACACGGTCTACGAAGTTCATCACATAAATAAGTGTAAGAACAGAAAGCGCATACCAGGAATATGCCGGTATTTTTCCTGAATCTTTATCCAATGTTCACTCTCTTGGTTATTAAATATTTTACCATTTAAAAATTGCCGATGCGAAAGCAAGTCCGCCGCCCGATCCCATAAATACTATAAGATCCTTCTCTTTCAATTTTCCCTTCTTGTTCGCGTCGTCCAGAGCCATAGGAATGCAGGCAGAACCCGTGTATCCGAAATGCTCCATAATCGTATGCGCGCGGTCGTGCGGAACGTTCAGATTATCCAGTGTTTCATTTATGCTGTTGATGTTCAGCTGCGTGAAAAAATATTTTTGAACCTGCTGCGGAGTAACATCAACCTTTTGCGTAAGCTCGTTTATCATGCGCGTCCATGTGACGGGATTAATTTCTTTCGGAAACTTCCTGGCAAATTTGAGAAGATGGTCTTTCTGCTCGACCACTTTTTCCGTAATTGGAATTGCAGTCCCGCCCGCGTAGATTCCCATCCAGTCATGATATTGTCCTTCCGTATAAAGCGTGCTTGACAGGAATCCTCTATCACTGTTCTCCGTAGCCGAGACGATCACTGCGCCGGCGCCGTCCGCAAAAAGAGTGACTGTTTTTTTATCGCTCATATTCAGATACTTGCTCATTGCATACGCGCCGATCACGAGAATATTATTATATTTTTCGTCGGCACGTATGTATTTTGAGGCGACATCGAGAGCCGTAACGAATCCTGCGCAGGCAGTATTGATATCGAACGTTCCCGCATTTTTGGCGCCGAGTTTATATTGAACGACTGACGCGGTTGACGGGGATATGTATTCAGGAGTGTCCGTAGATATTATTATCAGATCAACATCAGCCGCATTCAGTCCCGCGTTATTTATTGCGTCTTTTGCGGCTTCTATGCAAAGCGTGCTGGTAGATTCATTTTCGGCACACCATCTTCTCTCTCTGATATTAAGATTTTCAATTAACCATGTGTCAACGTCTTCGCCGAGCAGTTCATTAAAATATTTGTTGGGCACAATGCGTGCAGGCGCAAATGATCCGGTAGATTTAATGTAAGCGTTTCTCATTTATAAATTGGTTTCCTTTTCTAAAGTTTAATCCGGCTATTTTCAATTTTGTTAAAATCAAGTTATCACGCCGCCGTCAACGCTGAGAGTTGCGCCGTTAATAAAAGAAGCTTCATCGCTCGCAAGAAAGCAGTATGCGTTTGCGATGTCTTCCGGCGCGCCGAGTCTTCCGAGCGGAGTTTTTTCTTTCATCATTGTTATAACTTTCTCGGGCATCGAAGCCACCATTTCTGTAGCAATGAATCCCGGCGCGATTGCGTTCACATTAATTCCTTTGCGTCCCAATTCCCGAGCCCACACCTTTGTCATTCCTATTACGCCGGCTTTTGTTGCCACATAATTTGTCTGTCCGAAATTTCCGTATAGTCCTACAACAGAAGTGGCGTTAATTATTTTACCGAAGGCTTTTTCGATCATATAGGGTGCTACGGCCTTTGTGCAGTTGAACACTCCGGTGAGATTGACATCTATCACCTGCTGCCACTGCTCCGGCGACATTTTCACCAATTGTCCGTCTCTCAATATTCCCGCGTTGTTTACAAGCACATCGATTCTGCCGAATTCGTTAATAATCTCTTTAACCGCATTTTCGACCTCATCATATTTCGCCACATTAACTTTCATGAATTTCGATTTTGAACTTTTAGTTTTAAGATCCTCTGCGAGCATATTTCCTTTCGATTCATCAAGGTCCCATACAATCACAATTGCGCCTTCGGAGGTGAATTTCTGCGCGGTTGCCTTGCCGATTCCCTGCGCGCCTCCCGTAACAATCGCAATTTTATTTTCGAGTCTTTTCATTTTATCTCCGTGTTATGAACGTTTCAAATTTTTCAAACGATGAATACATCAAAAGCAGGCCTGTGAATTGCCTGCTAAAAAATCATTTATAAATTCTGGTTCTTTCCTTTGACCACTCTTTAAGAAAATTCTCGTGATGCTTTTCCATTATCTCGTAGAATTTCTCCATCTCCGTCAGTCTCATCTTCAGCATATCCAAATGACTGTTCTTCTCTTTTCCCACAACACTTTTCAGCTGTCTGGCAAGCCGCGTATTGCTTTTGACCAGTTCAAGGTTATTTCGGAATGCGTTCTCAAAAATTTCAGGATTGATCTCATAAAAATCTTTGCGGCTGGTGGGCTGCCATACTCTTCTTATCAGATTGCGGTCGCGCAGTCTTCTCATAATCTGGCTCACGGGACCTTTGCTGCGGTGGAGCGATTTTGCAATCTCTTCCAATGATAGAGGTTCGGGCGTAGAAATAAGAAGCGCCACAATATGCCCCATCAGTTTGCTCAAACCGAATGCGCGGTATGCGACGCCGAAATTTTTAATCACTTCATGCTTAACTTTTTCTTCAAAACTCATGGTCACTCATACTTTTTTACAATCACGGCGGAAGCTTCGCCGCCGCCAATGCAGAGCGACGCCAATCCGTAATTGGAATTTCTTTTTCTCATTTCGTACAGAAGCGTGTTCATAATGCGCGCGCCGCTTGCGCCGATCGGGTGACCGATTGCAATAGCACCGCCGTTAACATTCACTTTATCTGTTGAGAGACCGAGCAGTTTTGCAACGGCAAGAGAAACAACTGCAAATGCTTCGTTGATTTCAAAAAGATCTATCTGGTTCAGATTCATTTTAGCTTTTTTCAAAACGTTATTTATGGCGTCGGCTGGCGCTGTAGTAAATTCGATCGGCAGACGTGCGGCGGAACTTTGAGCTACAATTTCGGCCATCGGCTTGTAACCAAGCTCTTTCGCTTTCTCTTCGCTCATCATCAGCACTGCGGCGGCACCGTCATTAAGCTTCGACGAATTTGCAGCAGTGACTACTCCTGCTTTATCGAATGCAGGACGGAGCGTTGGAATTTTTTCAAAATTAACTTTTTCCGGCTCTTCATCTTTTGCAACGACCGTTTCGCCCGATTTAGATTTAACTTTCACGCCGACAATTTCATCATTAAACTTTCCCTCTTTCTGTGCGCTGATTGCTCTCTGATAAGAAAGGACTGCGAATTCATCCAGCATCTCACGTGTGAATTTAAAATCTTTCGCACATGCTTCCGCGCAGTTTCCCATATGAATATTATTATAAACGTCCGTGAGACCGTCGACTAAAATTGAATCGTAAATTGATGAATTACCTAATCTGTAGCCGTTCCTTGCGTTCTGCAAAATGTAAGGAGCGTTCGACATGCTTTCCATACCGCCTGCGATAATTACATCCGCATCTCCGCACTGAATTGCCTGATGGGCAAGCATGATTGCTTTAAGTCCGCTTCCGCACATCTTATTGATAGTAAGGCATTCAACTTTTTCCGGGAGTCCAGCGTAAATGGCCGCCTGGCGCGCAGGTGCCTGTCCCAATCCCGCAGAGATCACGTTTCCCATAATCACTTCATTGATAGAAGTCTTATCGATTTTAGATTCATCCAATAGCGCGGTTATGACTGTGCTTCCGAGCTGTGGAGCGCTGAATGAGCTTAATACGCCGTTAAATGCTCCCACCGGAGTTCTTTTAGCATGTGTGATCACAACTTTTTTCATGACAATTCCTTTAATTTCTCTGTTTTAAATTTTTGAAACGTTTGATATATAAGCAACATAACATTTACCAACGCAATTGTAAAGAATTTTTTTAATTATTTTAAAAATTTTTCCGACTGCCAAACAGGAAGGCCCGGACACTTTAATGAAAAGTCCCGTCCAAAAACGACAGTATATATTTGAACGCCTCGTCGAACCACGGGTGAGACAGCCAGAATCTAAGGCGGATATCGGGAAGTGTATGGAGTATATGAGAGAAATAGATCTGAGCGTTAAAATATTGAACTTTCAAAATATTTATAACAAAAAAATATTCCGCTCATTATCAGCATTTAAGGAATGCAAACTTTTCCTTTAGCGGATTTCGCTCATGGAAACGGCATCCATATCATCAAACGCCTGATTTTCACCTCCCATAGCCCATACGAATGAATAGTTACTAGTGCCGGCTGCGCTGTGAATGGACCATGCCGGAGAAACCACAGCCTGCCGGTTTCTCATGATCACATTTCGCGTGGCACGCGGATCGCCCATAAGATGCACAACTATATTATCATCTTTCATATCGAAATAAAGATAGATTTCCGACCGGCGCCTGTGAGTATGCGGAGGCATTGTATTCCACACACTTCCTTCTGCGAGTTCTGTAAATCCCATTACGAGCTGGCAGCTTTTAACTCCATCGGGATGAATATACCGCGACAATTTTCTCACATTTGCCTGAGCTTGCGTTCCCAGCTGGCGGGAATCTGCATTACCGGCCGTCATATGAACGGTAGGATATTCTTTATGAGCCGGATAGCTTATGATATAAAATAATGCCGGCGCGGATGAATCTTTGCTCGAAAAGAAAATATCTTTTGAACCTCTGCTTATATAAAGAAGTTCTTTATTCTGAAGGGGATATTCTTTACCGTCGACAAGGACTGAACCGGAATTACCGATATTTATCACTCCGACTTCGCGGCGTTCACAGAAATAATCTGCCGCCATCTCTTTTTTGCTGCTTTCCAATTTAAGCGGCTTATCAGCCGGAACCGCGGAGCCGATTATCGCCCTGTCCGTATCCAGATAGGTAAGAGATATCTCATTTTTCTTAAACAAATTTTCAAAGACAAAAGCAGAGCGGAGTTCTTCGGTTGTAAACCGTGCAATTCCTGTATGATTTGGCAAATAACGTGTTTCCATAATTTTATTCCTTTATAATTTTATCTGGCTAACCAGCCGCCGTCTACAACTAAAACATGACCGTTAATATAATCGGATGCTTTTGAGGAAAGAAATATTGCCGCGCCTTGAAGATCGCCGGGAGTTCCCCATCTTTCAGCGGGAATGCGGTCCAATATTGCTTTTGAGCGGACAGGATCTTCCCTTAAAGCTTTTGTATTGTTTGTAGCCATATAGCCGGGTGCAATTGCATTGATAGTGATTCCGTTTTTTGCCCATTCGTTAGCCAAGGCTTTTGTAATCTGTGCCACAGCGCCTTTGCTCGCCGAGTAGGATGGAACAATAATTCCGCCCTGAAAACTGAGGAGCGAAGCGATGTTGATAATCTTTCCGTATTTTCTTTTCATCATATCTTTAGCCGCCGCCTGGCACATAAAGAACACAACACGGGAATTAAGATTCATCACCTCATCCCAGTCTTTCTCCGAAAAATCGATAGCCGGAGTTCTTCTTATTATACCCGCGTTATTAATAAGGATATCAACCTTTCCGAAAGCTGCAATCGCTGTATCCACCACTTTTTGAACCGCTCCGTCTTCCATCAGATTGATAACTAGCTGTTCTGCTTTTCTTCCCATCCCCACAACCATTTTGTATGTTTCATCCGAAGGGACGTGATCGACGAGAATCACATCGGCACCGGCAGAAGCTAGCGCAAGTGTCATCCCTTGTCCCAATCCGGTGCTTGCGCCCGTCACTATTGCGCTCTTTCCGGTAAGATCGAATAGATTTTCCATTTTGTTTCCGTTTTTATTTTTAAAAAATAATTATTTCAGATTCCTTTTAAATAATTTTATTTCACTATAACGGAAGATTCCGCAGCGCCATCTACGAAATCAAACATTTTTCGCTTTTTAACTCTGCAGAATTTAGAATTCTTATTCCCGCTGTTTTGGTTCCGGATAATTTTATGTTTGTCAATAATATCCGTCGATTATAATTTATAATTCAACGCGCAAAGGATTGCTTAATTCCATCGCGGTGGAATCAAGGTATTTGATAAAATCTTCCTTCGATTTTATTCCGTTCAATTCCATCTCGGGAGCAGCCGCGAAATAGTAATTCACTTTTCCGGAAACCGGTTTTAGAATTACAATTAAGCTTACATCATCTTCTGTTATCTTAATCAAGTCTGCGCGTCTGAAGAAGAGAGCCAGGCCCAGATTATCTCCGGCCAGACTTTGCTTTCCGTACGAAGCAATATAGCTCCATTCATTTTTTTTGCTGTCAGTAATAAGCGGGCATCCTTCATGCTTTGCCAGGCCGGTGCAAATATTTTCCAATTTTCCTTTAAACGAAATTTCTTCTTTTGTAAGCCGGCTTCCCGCCGTTATTGATTTTAAAGAAGTGAGGTCAATTTTACTTTCTCCGGTCTGCCAGCCTGAATATATCGTGCGAAGGTCGGATTTAATTATTCCGTCTGCCGTGATTTGAGAAAAAACTTTATCCGTCTTCGAAACAGCAGCCACTTTTCCATTTACCAATGAGGCGATTGAACCGATACCGAGAGATTCTCCCACTTTGAAAACATCCATGCCCCAGTCGCACATCTTAGTATAAGATTCTTTGCTGTCGGAAACCAAATCTGAATTTCCTACTCTTTGCAGAACAACGTCGTCAATTTTTTTTGCGAAGATATCGTTCCGGTTTCGCGAATCCAGATAGAACCTGTAGGCTACTTTATCTGATTCCCATCCCGGTCCCTCGAATTTTATAAATGCATCGTGCGCAAAATGTGTCGCGGGCATTTCTACCCGATCTGTAGATTGAAATCTTCCGCCTGTGTAATAACCTTCCTTCATCGTATAATCAACTTTTGTTTCAATAACCGCCTGTGTTCTTTTCTTAAAATCTTTTTTAGGATAGGAAGACAAACCGCAATTAACAGTAATGTTTTTCTTTTCATTTTTTTTAATATCTACTAGGATCAGGAGATTATCCGGGATTTTGTCTCCGTTCAAATCTTCTATCTGGACCGGAATCTGATTTTTCCCGTCGAATGCCGCGGCGGTATTGAGATCAAAACCAGGAAGCTTGATTTTAATTTTTTTAACCGGAATCGAAACCAGTTGATCTGTTCTATCTGTTTTAAGAGGGTTTACTACTTTAACAGTGAAGGACGTTCCGGGTTTATTTTTATTCTGACCGCATTCTGCATTTTGAACAAGTGAAAATGATAGAATAAAATTGATGAGCAGAAAAAAAATCCCTGCTTGTGCAGCAGAAAAGTGTTTTGAATAAGTTTTCATATTTCCTCTTTGTTATTAAAATTTCCGCACTTTTCCCAAACTTCATTAAGAGCTTGGAAACAAGTGCGGAATCTCCAGGAGGCACCTTGGAGTGAATTACGGATTAATGCCTTTTCAAATACTTAAATTTTATATCAGCCTTTGTTAAATTTTACGCAAGTGCCGCGCAAAATCAAGTTGGTATCTAACACAATATGTTTCGTTTCATTAATTTCTTTATCGTCTATTCTCTCCATAAGCAGTTCCATAGACCGGTAAGCAAGCTGGTCCGTAGGCTGATTAACACAGCTGAGCGGCGGAGAGAGAAAACTTTGAACCTGCGAATTTCCGAAACAGACCACATCTATATCGGCGGGAATTTTAACTCCGACCTCTCTAGCCGCCATATATATTCCAAGTGCGACAGGATAAGTAACCGCAAAGATCAGGTCCGGAAGATTTTTTTCTTTGTAAAGTTTCATGAAGGAATCATATCCGTGTCTTTCTCCAAATTCTCCTTCAATAATCCAGCCGGGATTAACTTCCAATCCGTGATCATTCATCGCCTGTTTGAAACCGAAAATTCTTTCTATGCCGATATTGGTAGAGCTTTTTCCTGCAAAGTGTGCAATTTTTTTATAACCGAGATTTATCGCATGATTAATAACATTATAGGCTCCGCCTCTATCGTCCACGGTAACAGTGTTGCATCCCGGTAAATTGGGAATACGATCCATAAAAACGATCGGCACTTCCCGTTCCATTATTTTCTTAAATATTTCAAAATCCTTTGTGCTCTGAGAAATTGAAATAATAATTCCATCCACTCTCATCGAAAGGAGAGTCTGAATATGTTTCTTTTCCAGCTCGGCGTCTTCCTGCGAAACTGTGAGTATGATCTCATAATTATTTTCGAAAGCGCATGCATAAACGTTTTCAATTAGAGAGCTGAAAAAATGATGAGCAATTTTAGGAACGACTAAACCAATCATATTGGATTTTCTGGAGGAGAGATTTCTCGCCATAAAATTGGGCGAGTAGCCGAGTTCGGCGGCTGTTTGCTTAACCAATTTTGTAGTTTCTTTCGAGATATCGGGGTGTCCACGTAAAGCTTTTGACACCGTCACCGAAGAAACATTAAGTTTGCTTGCAATGTCGTTCAGCGTAATTTGTTTAGACCGCATATTTATTTCCCATTACTCTATATTAATATTTATCACTAATTATTACTCATTGGCTTAATCAGTCCCAGAAGCTAAAATAGTTTCTAGCATTATTATAACTGATATCGGCCGCAAGTTTGCCAACCATATCAATGTCATTCGGCATCAAACCTTTTTCAATTTCTTCGCCAAGGATATTGCACAGCACTCTGCGAAAATATTCATGTCGGGGATAAGAGAGAAAACTTCTGGAATCTGTAAGCATTCCCACAAAACGGCTCAGCAATCCCAAATTCGAAAGCGCGTCTATCTGTTTTTCCATTCCGCTCTTCTGATCAAGAAACCACCAGCCGCTTCCGTATTGAAGTTTGCCCGGCACCGTTCCATCCTGAAAATTGCCTATCATCGATGCAATCAGTTCGTTATCTGCAGGATTAAGATTGTAAATAATAGTCTTTGCAAGTTTATTTATATCGTCAAGGCGATTTAGAAATCTGGAGAGAGGGCGGGCGATTTCAAAATCTCCTATCGAATCCACGCCCGTATCTGCGCCGAGTTCCCTGAATTTTCTGCTATTATTATTTCTCAATGCTCCTAAGTGCAACTGCTGAACCCATCCGCTTTCATAATCCATAATTCCGAATTCAAACATCATTGCGGATTTGAATTTCAGAATTTCCGGCCTATCCAATTTTTTCTTCGACAATATTTTGGCAAAGATGGATTTGATTTCTGAATCTGTATAATCTTCTGCATAAGCGGTTTCCAATCCGTGATCTGAAATGCGGCATCCGTTCAAATGAAAATAATCGTGACGTTTTTTCAGCGCATCTAAAAACGAATCAAAATCTTTTATCTGAACGGAAGAGGCGTTTTCAAGTTTTGAAAGATAGAGAAGGAACTGATCAAGATTTTCCACGGCCATTGCGCTATCGGGTCGGAATGCCGGAATAACTTTGGTGCCGAACGGATTTGCTTTGATCTGCTTGTGATACTCAAGTGAATCCACCGGATCGTCGGTAGTGCATACAACATCAACATTAAACTGTTTAATCAATCCCTGCGTTGAAAAATTATCCTGAGCAAGAAGTTCGCCGGTTCTGTTCCAGATCTCCCCCGCACTTGAAGGATTAAGAAGTTTGTCCGAAATGCCGAACGGTCTTTTCAATTCCATATGAGTCCAGTGATAGAGAGGATTTTTCAAAGTATACGGAACAGTTTCCGCCCACTTAAAAAACTTTTCTTTGTCGGTTGCGTTTCCGGTAATGAATTTTTCGTCCACACCGTTAGCTCTCATCGCACGCCATTTATAATGATCTCCGTAAAGCCACGGCTGCGTGATGTTGTCGAATTTTCTGTTCTCTGCAATCTCCTTCACGGGCAGATGGCAATGATAATCAACAATAGGAAGTTTTTCCGCGTAATCGAAATAAAGTTTTTCTGCGGTTTTGTTAGAGAGAAGAAAATTCTTTTTAATAAAAATATCGTTCATTTACACACCTTGGTTTATCAATCTTTTATAATTCAACTTTTTTCATTTTCGGCGCTAAGATTCCCATAATAATCCATGCAGTCAAGTAAGCCAGACCGCAGATAATGAACATTATGTAATAGCCGGTTTCGATGGTGCCCAATGCTTTATAATGATCCAAAAGTTTTCCGGCTATCTCCGCGATAAAAATTCCTCCGACCGCACCGGCCATTCCGCCGATTCCCGTTACAGAAGCCACAGCTTTTTTAGGAAACATATCGGAAGCGGTTGTAAAAATATTTGCAGACCACGCTTGATGTGCAGAAGCCGCTAGACCAATAACCAAAACGGCGTACCAGTAGCTGTATGCTCCAAGCGCCTGAGCCGAAATCACAGGAAGGACGCATAAAGCAAAAATAAGCATTGCGGTTCTTCTTGCTCTGTAAACCGGCCAACCCTTGCTGATTAGAAATCCCGATAACCATCCGCCAAAGATGCTGCCGAAAGTAGTCATCGTATAAACAACCGCAATCGGGAGTGCGTAATCTGTTTTGCTCATTCCGTATTGTTTATTTAAAAACGAAGGGAGCCAGAATAGATAGAACCACCAGATAGGATCGGTTAAACCTTTGCCGATGAAGAATGCCCAGGTCTGTCTGAATGTTAATAGTTTGAACCAGCTTACTTTTTCTTTTACTTCTTCTTGCAACAAAGTTTCATCTTTATCACTGTGAATGTAGTCGTATTCTTCTTTGGATAATTTTTTGCTCTCTTTAGGATTCGTGTAAATTTTAAACCAGAAAAGAAGCCAGAGCAATCCAATTGCACCTGTGAGTATAAATGCCCACTGCCATCCCCAGACAATCGCAATGAGTGGAACAGTGAGAGGTGCGACAATCGCACCTATATTTGTACCTGAATTAAACAGACCGGTTGCAAGCGCCCTTTCCTTTTTGGGGAACCATTCCGCAACAGTTTTAATCGCCGCCGGAAAATTGCCCGCTTCGCTAACGCCAAGCACTCCGCGTGCGACCATGAAGCCCGCAGTACTGCCTGCCAGGGCATGCCCTATTGCCGCGATACTCCAGACTGTTAATGATAGCGCATAACCCAATTTTGTCCCTATTTTATCTATAACCGCTCCGACACCAAGCATGCCAAGCGCGTAGCAGATTTGAAATACAACAACAACATTCGCATAATCAGATTCCGTCCATTTGAAAAGAGGTTCTAGGTAATCGTCTTTTAATAAACTTATTACTTGCCTGTCCAAATAATTTACCGTCGTTGCAAAAAAGACAAGAGCCAAAATTGTCCAGCGGTATTTTCCGATTTTGGTTTTTCCTTCCATTATAAATTCTCCGATTTGGTATTCACAGATTCAATATGTAAAACTGTTTACGGATTTATTTAATTAGAACAGCATTCCTTCGCGATCTTAACGGCTTCACGCGAAAGATTTATTATCACATCAAATTTCTTTTCAGATATAAGTTCGTTCTTCACCATCCAGCTTCCGCCGCACGCAAGCACTTTAGGGAACTTGAGATAGGCGGTTATATTTTTTTCGTCTATTCCACCGGTCGGAATGAATTTAAGATCCCCGAACGGAGCCGCGACAGCTTTAAGATAATTTATTCCGCCCAGCGCTTCGGCCGGAAAATATTTTACAACATTAAGATTTAATTCAAGCGCTCTTTCAATCTCTGTTGGCGTTGCAACACCCGGAGTAATCGGAATGTTATTATTCAGACAATATTCCACAACTTTCGGATTCAGTCCGGGAGAGATTATATACTTTGCGCCTGCACCGACAGCGCTTTTGACCTGGTCGATAGAAAGGACGGTTCCCGCACCCAGAAGCATATCCGGGAATTTTTTTGAGATTGAAGCGATCGATTCCTTTGCGGCATTCGTCCTGAAAGTAATCTCGGCTACCGGGAGCCCCGCTTCGTTAAGAGACTCTGCAAGCGGGACTGCATCCGATGAATCATTAATAACAATGACGGGAACTATTTTATAACTCCCGATTAAATTTAATATCTCGTTCATAATTATACGGTATAAGTGGAAGAGGCAGTTGTTCCGCCGCGTCCTGTCCAGTTTGTATGGAAAAATTCGCCGCGCGGCTTATCTGTTCTTTCATAAGTATGGGCGCCGAAATAATCGCGCTGAGCCTGAAGAAGATTAGCCGGCAGTCTTCCGTTTCTGAATCCGTCGAAATAATTTAACGCCGTTGAGAGGGCCGGTATCCAAATTCCGTTAAGCGCGGCCGCGGAAACAACCTTTCTCCATGAATTCTGAGATGCTTCGATCTTCTCTTTGAAGAACGGATCCAATAAAAGATTGTTCAGATTCGGATTTCTGTCGAATGCTTCTTTTATCTTTCCGAGAAATACTGAACGGATTATGCATCCTCCGCGCCACATTAACGCGATGCCGCCGTTGTTAAGGTTCCATCCGAATTCCTGAGCGGCAAATTTCATGAGCACATAACCCTGCGCATAAGAAACAAGTTTGGATGCATAGAGCGCTTTCATCAGATCGTTGACAAATTCTTTTTTGTCACCTTCGAATTTCGGTTTAGGGCCGGAAATAATTTTTGAAGCTTCTACTCTTTCATTCTTCAATGCGGAAAGTGTTCTTCCGTAAACAGCTTCTCCGATCAGTGTGAGGGGCGCGCCGTGATCCAATGATGCAAGCACAGTCCACTTGCCCGTTCCTTTTTGTCCGGCTGTATCAAGAATTTTTTCAACAAGCGGAGAGCCGTCTTCGTCTTTGAATCCCAGAATGTCGCGCGTAATTTCTATCAGGTAGCTGTTTAATTCCCCTTCATTCCACTCTTTGAAAACATTGTACATTTCGTCGTAGCTCATTCCCAAAAGATCTTTCATAATCTGATACGCTTCGCAGATAAGCTGCATATCGCCGTATTCAATTCCGTTATGAACCATTTTTACAAAATGCCCCGCGCCGTTTTCACCAACCCAGTCGCAGCATGGAGTGCCGTCGTCAACTTTAGCGGCAATCGACTGAAAGATCGGTTTCACAGCCGGCCAGGCTTTTGGAGAACCGCCGGGCATTATGGATGGTCCTTTCAACGCCCCCTCTTCGCCGCCGGAAACGCCCGTACCTATAAACAGCAAACCTTTTTCTTCCAGATATTTTGTTCTTCTGATTGAATCGGGAAAATGCGAGTTGCCGCCGTCTATAATAATATCTCCTTTATCGAGATGCGGTATAAGCAGTTCTATAAAATCATCGACCGGCTTGCCGGCTTTTACCATAAGCATAATTTTTCTCGGCGAACTTAAACTTGAAACTAATTCTTCTATTGAACTTGTGCCTACAATTTTTTTCCCTTTGCCTCTTCCGTTCACAAATGCATTTACCTTGTCAACTGTTCTGTTGTAGACCGCAACCGTAAAACCGTGACTTTCCATATTCAGCACAAGATTTTCTCCCATTACAGCGAGACCCACTAAACCAATATCTGCTTTGCTCATTATTTGAAACTCCTCTTTTCTTAATTGTTAAATCTTTCTTTGAATGCCCACAATCCCAGCGCAGGATTCGAAATGTAGAATATTTCTTCACCGTCCGGCATTGTATTATAACCGTCCTTCAGTTTTTCCGGATCGTATCTTTTCATCATCGAGTTAAGATCCGCATAGCCGAAGTTAACGCTTTCGATCTCCTCTTTTGTAAGATTGCCGGGGCAGTAAGTAATTTTAAATCTGTTCTCAGATGATCCGTGAATAAGATGCGCCGCAGCGCTAAGATTATTTTTCAGGTCTTCATTTTCTTCAACGAACTTTAAAACTTCCGGCGTTGTAACATATCCGTATTTTCTAATCAGAGAATCTATAGTTTTATCTTCGCCGAATTCTTTGAGACCTGGAGCCAGCACAATAAGTTCTCCTCCGTCGTCTATAGCCATTCTTGTCCTGTACACACTCTTGTTGCCGAGCCACGTGCTTTTAAATTCGGAAGGATCTAGATAGACCACTACTTTTTTCAGCGGTTTATCGAGCATCTCAAAATTAACTTTGAGAGAGAGTGCCGCAGCCTGCTCGAAGGTAGTGTTATCATCTCCGATGAAAAGACCGCGGATAACCAATTTGCCTTTTTCATCTTTGCCGACGACTGTAAGGATGTAAACTATCGGAAGATGTTTTGCGAAATTATCTGAAGCATAATTGAGAACTTTTCTAACCGGCGTATCGGCGCGTCCCATCATTCGTTCCATTCCGTAAACCGCGCCGAGGAAATGGCTTTTATTAATTCCCTCTTTGCCGCCGGTTCCCACAAAAATATTCTTATTATAGTTTGCCATTCCAACAACTTCGTGAGGCACAACCTGGCCGATAGAGAGAATGAGATCGTGCCTGCCTTCGGCAAGAAGTTTATTGACCTGCGCAGGCCACGAATAATTTACTTTGCCTTCGGAAACTTCGCTAACAAATTCTCCTGGCACTTCTCCCAGAGTTGTAAGATCGTTTTTCCAGTCGTGCACCCGGAACAGATTATGAGGAACTCCTTTGAACATTATATCCAACTGTTTATCCGTCATTGCAGAATGGGTGCCGAGCGCAGGAAGTATATCGGTTAAAGAATTTTTATAATATTCATAGAGATAAGTTGTAATTATGCCCGCTTGAGAATGGTAGCGCGTAAAATCCGGCGGCAGCGCGAGCACTCTTTTTTTATCTCCGAGTTTATCCATTGCAGAAAAGATAAGCTGACGCAATTCCTCAAATCCGATCACATCATTTTCGTTTCCGCGGCTGTAAAAAGTCATTTTAGTATTCCAGTCACTTTAAATTTATCTTTGAATTCTTGCCGAACCGCCTTCTGCGAACGACTTAACATCTTCCACAGTAGCCATTGTTGTATCTCCGGGGAAAGTTGTAAGAAGCGCGCCGTGAGCCCAGCCGAGTTTTACTGCTGTCTCCGGAGTTTCATTGGAAAGCAGTCCGTAAATAAATCCGGCGGCAAATCCGTCACCTCCGCCTACCCGGTCGTAAACATCCAGCTCGCATGTCGGTGCCGAAAATGTTTTTCCATTTATCCAAGCAACCGCGCTCCAGCTGTGGCGGTTTGTGGAATGAACTTCTCTTAATGTTGTTGCTACAATTTTTATCTGGGGATATTTTGCAACGACTTTATCAATCATTCCGAAGAATGTTGACGGATCTAATTTTGATTTTGCGGCAACTTCGGGTCCCGGTATGCCGAGTCCCTTCTGAAGATCTTCTTCGTTTCCAACCAGCACATCAACGTGCTGAACAATTCTGTCGATCACTTCTGCAGCTTTTTTCTCGCCGCCCCAGATATTCCACAATTTTGCTCTGAAGTTGAGATCGAAGCTTGTAACAGCACCCGCATCTTTTGCGGCTTTCATAGCTTCAATAATCAATTCGCCTGTTGTTTCAGAGAGAGAGGCAAAAATTCCGCCGCTGTGGAACCATCTTACGCCGTCGCCAAAAATTTCTTTCCAGTTTACATCGCCCGGTTTCAATAATGCAGCCGCTTCGTTAGATCTGTTGTAAAAAACCACAGGAGGGCGAAGTCCCAATCCCCGGTCGCTGTAAACGGTGGCCATATTTGGACCGTTGACGCCGTTATGTTTAAAAGTTTTGAAGAACGGTTTCACTCCCATCGCTCTCACTCTTTCAAAAATCAGGTCGCCGATAGGATAATTTACAATCGCGGATACCACGCCTGTATTCATTCTGAAGCAATCGCTCAGATTTGCCGCCACGTTGAATTCGCCGCCGCTTACATGAATTTTGCATTCGGTTGATTTTCTGAAGGGAATGATTCCCGGATCGAGACGGTGAACAAGCGCACCGAGAGAAACAAAATCCAAAGAACAATTCGATTTAATTTTAAGACCGCTATCCATTAATTCTATCCTTAATTTTTATTCAATAATTTTTTTATACGCCGGAGTAGGCATTGAATCCGCCGTCTACAGGAATTACAACACCGGTAACAAAACTTGAAAGGTCGCTAACCAGATATAAAAGCGCGCCGTTAAGATCTTCCGGCTCGCCGAATTTTCCCATCGGAGTTCCGGAAATTATCTTATGTCCGCGTGCGGTCAGAGAGCCGGTTTTTTCATCAGTGAGCAAAAATCTGTTCTGATTGGTGAGAAAAAATCCCGGTGCAATTGCGTTCACTCTTATATTCATCTTTGCAAAATGAACAGCGAGCCATTCAGTTAAATTATTTATTGAAGCTTTGGCCGCAGAGTAAGCCGGAATTTTTGTCAATGGTCTGAATGCGTTCATTGATGAAATATTAATGATCGATCCTTTTCCGAGTTCAATCATGTCTGTTGTAAGTACCATCGTTGGCAGGACTGTTCCCAGAATATTCAGATCAAAAACTTTTCTGAATCCGTCAATATCGAGTCCGAAAAATGTTTTAGCCGTATCATTCACATTTTCTTTTGTGATGAATTCTTCCGCTGTAGTGGCCTTGGGAGAATTTCCGCCGGCGCAGTTGATAAGAATATCGATCTTGCCGAGTTTGGAATTAACTTCGGCTTTTGCTTTCTGCAGAGATTCTTTATCAAGCACATTAGCTTCAACTCCAATTGCTTCCACACCGGATAAAGATTTTACTTCGGCGGCAGCTTTATCTGCTAATTCTTTGTTGAGATCGAGGATAGCCATTTTAACGCCGGCGCCTGAGATAGCTTTTGAAAGGGAGAGGCCAATAACACCTGCCCCTCCGGTTATAGCGCAAACTTTTCCATTTAAATCGCCAAAAGGATTTTTATTCATTGTATACTGCTCCATCTATTTTAGTTTCAGAATCCGTCTGGAAAAATGACATATATTGCAGGACAAAAGAAACATTATAAAAAAAATAAATCTGCAAGATGTCGAGCCAATTGATAAATTTGTTTGAAGTGAAATAATTTCAGTGACTTCTGACGCGAAATATTTTCACCCTTAAAGTCATCGTTAAAGTAAAATTCTTGGTTTAACTTATAGAAAGAATTGAATTTTGTCAATCGGATTTCAAAAACAGTAAAAATTTTTATTTTTTTGGAAAATCTACGAAATTACACCGGATTAAGGGATTAAAGAGAGATCCTGCTAAGGCATAAGCCCGGGAATATATGCACCGGGCTCAATAAATCTTGATCGTATATAATTATCTTTCAACTCGTCCGGAGCCTCCGCTCCTGATAAGCTTTTCAACTTCATCAACGGAAACGAGATTGAAATCTCCTGGGATTGAATGTTTAAGGCAGGAAGCTGCTACTGCAAATTCCAGTGCATCTTTGGAGCTGTTTTTTGTCAGAAGTCCGTAAATCAGTCCGCTCGCAAACGAGTCGCCTCCCCCAACGCGGTCAACAATTTCTATATTATAGCGGGAGGAGCGGTACGGTTCTTTGCATTCTTTATCATCAAGAAGAATTGCGCTCCAGCCATTTTTCGATGCAGAAAAACTTTCTCTTAAAGTTATTGCAACAGCTTTGAAATTGTAAAGCTCTTTTAGTTTTTTTGCCACTTCGAAATAACCTTTTTCATTAAGCACACCTGATTCTATACTGGTGTTTTCTGCTTTAAGTCCAAGACTTTTCTCCGCGTCCTCTTCATTAGCGATGCACACATCAACATACTTCATAAGCGGTTTCATGACTGCCTGAGCTTCCTGTGTAGTCCACATCTTAGCTCTGAAATTGAGATCACAGCTTATTGTTGCGCCCGCTTTTTTTGCCGCATCGCAAGCTGCTGTCAAACATTCCTGTGCTGATTTTCCGATTGCCGGTGTGATGCCGGTCCAGTGAAACCAGTCGGCATTCTCAAAAACTTTTTTCCATTCTATCTCCTCATTTGTCAATTGAGTTACGGAAGAGTTTGACCGGTCGTAAATTACTTTTGAAGCTCTCTGGCTGGCGCCGCTTTCCAGGAAATAGATTCCCACTCTGTTTCCGCCTCTCACAATATAATCATCCTTCACGCCGAATCTTCTTAAATGATTAACAGCCGCCTGGCCGATCTCATGCGCCGGAAGTTTTGTAACATAATATGAATCGAGTCCGTAATTTGATAAAGAGACAGCCACATTAGCTTCTCCTCCGCCGAATGTAGCATCGAGATTCTGCGCCTGCACGAACCGTGTAAATCCAGGCGTAGAAAGACGAAGCATAATCTCACCGAATGTCACAACTTTTTTCAATTCTTTCTCCTATGATAATCTGCTTGAGACTTTTTTCCTTCACTGCAAAATAAAAAAATGAAAACCAAAAATTCGATTTATTATGAATCGAGACTGAACCGGTCCCTTCTTAAATATATTCCTCTTCCTTTTCTTCCGGTGAATCTATTTTTATCAATAATTATTTCGCCTCGTGAAATTACAGCCTCTGCATTGCCGATTATTTTTTCTCCTTCATAAAGAGAATAATCAACATTCATGTGATCTGTTTCGGCGGAGATTACAAATTCCTTTTCAGGATCCCATATCACTATATCCGCATCGGACCCCAAAGCTATTGTCCCCTTGCGCGGGTATAATCCGAATATTTTTGCGGGAGAGGTTGAGGTAAGATCGATCCATTTGTTAAGCGAAATTTTTCCCGAATTCACTCCCTTATCATATATGAGATGCATACGTGTCTCTATGCCGGGGGCCCCGTTCGGGATCTTTGAAAAATCATTTAGTCCCAACTCCTTTTCATTTTTAAAATTGAAGGGACAGTGGTCTGTTGCAATTGTCTGAATGAAATTATTCCTGATGCCGCCCCATAATTTTTCCAGATTGAATTTTTCTCTGAGCGGAGGTGTGAAAACATATTTGGCGTTTTCGAATCCGGGCTTGTTCATATCTTCCAATGAGAGGGAAAGATATTGCGGACAGGTTTCAGCGTAAACATGGGCGCCTCTATTACGCGCTTCAATTATTTTTTGGAGGCCGGCATCGGAAGACAGGTGCACAATATAAACCGGTGCGCCTGCTTTTTGTGAAAGATTTATAACATGTTCAACAGCGTTCGCTTCCGTAACTGCGGGGCGCGACAGCGTATGGTAAATAGGTTCTTTTTTCCCTTCTGCAAGATTCCTTTTTATAAGTTCTTCTATTTTAATTCCATCTTCCGCATGAACGCATACCAAGGCGCCTTTCTCTTTAGAGAATCGGAGAACCTGCAGAATTGTTTCGTCATCCACCATCAATGAGTTCGGGTATGCTGTGAAGAGTTTGAAGCTGGTAACGCCTTCATTCAGCATTGTGTCCAAAGAATCGATTCCGCCAGTAGAAAGATCTGTCACTATCATGTGGAATCCGTAATCGACGCAGGCTTTTCCTTCAGCTTTTTTATGCCATTGTTCAAGTGCAGATTCTATTCTTGTTCCTCTCGTTTGAGTTGCATAATCTATAATTGAGGTCGTCCCTCCGAAAGCCGCGGCTATGGTTCCGCTCTCAAAATCGTCGCTCGATTTTATCTTGCCGTACGGCATATCAAGGTGTGTATGTACATCTATTCCGCCCGGAATAACATATTTGCCCGCAGCATCAATAATTTTATCGGCCGTAAAATCCAATTTATCCCCTATTGCCGCAATAATTTCCTTTTCTATATATATATCCGCGTAAAAATCTTTTTCAGCGGTGATAACTCTTCCGTTTTTGATAAGGAGCGGCATCTCTAACCAGGCCATTTTTGAAAATTTTACAGACAATAATGATGAATTTTTATTCAAACTTCACGAATTATCTTTTGTAAAGTTCAATAATTACGTATAAAAAAAATGCCGGGGCAAACCGGCATTTTTTGAGAGAATAATATTTATTACTTCAATTCTTTTATGAAAATATTTCTGAATCCAACTTTTGCATTGCTGTCATGATTCTGAAGTCCTATATAACCTTCCAGAGAAAAATCTTTTATTTTTCCCCTCGGTTCTTCTTTCCAGTCGTTTACAACTTTGCCGTTCAGTTCAACTGTTATTCTGTCACCTATGCATGTAATTTTCATGTGGTTCCATTCGCCGGCAGGTTTAAAGTTGTCCAGCTTCACCGGTTCTGCGTCGTAAACAGCGCCAGTTCTGTGAAGCGGTTCCGGAATATTATCGATCTGGATTTCGAATGAATGATAAATGTAATCATCGCTAATTACAAAATCGGGAATGCGGAGGAATACACCGCTGTTTGTATTTGGCGCATGGCATACATATTCAAGATCAAGAATAAAGTTTTTAAATTTCTTGGCGCTGAACCAGAGAAGTCCCATGCCTCCGCTCGATTTCAAAATGCCGGTTGTTTCATCAAGTTCAAAATATCCCGGACCATAATGATTCCAACCGTGCACATTATACCTTCCGTTGTAGTTGCCTAGAAGTTCTACAAATCCTTTATAGTAGGTTATACCGTCAATGTATTTCAAACCTTCAAGGATTGCACCTTCCGGTTTTTCAGCATCCTCAGGTTTCTCATGCTCGATAGTCAGAAATCCTCTGTAATTCTGCAAAGAAAGTTCTGCAAGAATATCATGAATGTTTGCTTTTCCTTTTCCGAAAGGAACGTCGTACGCATCTTTCTTTCCGGCTTCATTAAGATCTTTAAGATGGACATCTATTATTCTTCCCTTCAAAAGGCGTAGCGCTTCAACAGGATTAATTCCGCTTCTCAACCAGTGGCCGGTATCGCCGCAAACGCCGATTCTGACGTCGACATTCTGTATGTTTTTGAAAACCGTTTCGGGATTTGCGTACTTATTTGGTACCGGATGATTGTGAACTGCAACCTGGATGTTATATTTCTTTACCATTTTGTCTAACAGTGAATAATCATCCGTTTCCGGCTCGGTAACTATTGTTCTGATTCCCATTTTTTGGGCAAATTTAAAAACCTTATCGGTTTCTTCTTCGGTATTTGCAAAGTGGACTACACCGAAAGCTACAATTGAAAGATTCAGATCTTTCAATCTCGATTTGATTTGTTCAATTTTTTCATCACTCAAATCATAATTGAATTTAGTCTGATCATCTTTAGAGAGGACCTGCCCCGGATAAGCCTGTACATATTTAATTCCAAGCGCCTTGATTTTATCCAAGGCTTCAAAAAAAGTATATTTTCTGTAAGTCCAGCACTGAACGGCTAGATTAAACTCGCGGATTCTTACATCGTTATAGTTTGTTTTTGCAACTTCATTTTTTACATCGGCGAGACTTTTTGCCGTTTGCCCGAATGATAAGCAGGCGGCAAAAAGAAAAATAAACAGATAAACAATTTTCTTAGACATCTTTCACCTCGAAATTTCAGATTTATTTTTTAGTTGGATTCCATTTTCCCTGCGCTACTAACGGGACAAATTCATCAAGGCCGGGAGGAGGAAATACGATTGTCTTTTCCTGTTCCGCGCTCATGTATCCCGCCATGAGCAATTCGGTAACATTTAATCCGTCGTCAAAATTTTCCATCGGGCGTTTCCCTTCAAGAAAACAGCTCACCATATAGCGATTCTCAACATCATATCCGTAAGTGTTCTCTTCGTTTCCCACAACCGGCATAAGGCCGATCTCCGCGTTCTGTTTTTCCACAAGATCTTCTCCCGCTTTTCCCTGCACATCCCGGCTGAAGAAAACTTTCAGATCCGTATCCAGCGTATTAATCTGCATTGAATACTCAGGTCCAAGCAGTTCCATGCTCAAGCGGAGGCCGGCGCCAACGTAGCACCATGAAGTTGTAGTTTCGACAATAAGTTTCTGACCGTTCTCATCTTTATACTCAACAACCGCGCGCGCATAATCTTCGGCTGGACGGTTTTTATAATCCAATTTCCCCGATGAATTATTTTTAAGAATCTCTGAATATTTTTCACGCTGCCATTTCAGACTTTCAACGTGCGCAGTTACTTTGACCGGCGTTATGGAAGTTCTCGGTTTGGCGGGATCTGTTAAAAGGAATCGGGCCACCTCTACGGAGTGGCACATCATATCGTTCATTACACCACCCCCCTGAAGAGTTCCTTCCCAGAACCATGGGGAATGTGGACCTCCGTGCTCTTCCGCTGCCCTTGCCAAATAAGGTCTGCCAGCGCTGAACGCACCGCGTTTCCAAATAATTTCTTTTCCTCTCTGAACCGTCGGTTCGAAAACCTGATTCTCAAGATATCCGTCAAGAAGTCCGGCACGTTTAACCAGAGCCACCATTTTTTTAGCTTCTGCGACATTTCTTGCGAGCGGTTTTTCGCAGCAAACGCCGACAAGTTTACCCTTACCCGATTCAATAGCGTTGACAATTTCTTCCATCACTTCAATTCTGGTGAAGTTAGGCGAGCAGATCCAGATTGCGTCTATGGAAGGATCCGTCACCATTTCGGTTACAGATTTAAAGACTTTCGCTTCACCCACATTATAACTTTTTGCAATCGAGGAAGCTTCAACGGCTGTGTCGTAATTTTTATCGTAGATACCGTTTATATCTGCATCCCTTACAGACACCCACGATCTGATGTGGAATCTGGCATTGAATCCTCCGCCAATCATTCCTACGCCTAATCTTTTCTTTCCCATCTTTACTCCGTAAACTTTATTAACTGTTAATGATCATTAAACTTTTATGGCCGATTTTTCTTCCTTGAAGAAGAGAAGAAACGCAAACGCGCAAAGAATTGTCAATGCGCATGGGACAATAAAAACACCTGTCCAGTTTACCACTCCATTTGCGGTGAAATAATCCTGTATCCATCCTGCAAAGAAAGCGCCTACGTAATTTCCAATTCCGTAAGTGGCAAAAGTTATAAGACTCTGAGCCGAATGCCGTATGTCCGGCGGAGCGATTGTATCGACATAAATAAATGCCGCTGTGAAGAAGAAAACAAAACAAAATCCGTGCAGTGCAAGCGAGGCAATCACCAGCCAGCTCGGCGCGCCGATAGCAAAGATGATGTATCTTAGCGGCCACGCAAGAACGCCAAGGACAAGAACATTTCTCAATCCGTATTTCTTAATAAATATCGGAAGCAGAATCGCCATTACAAAAATTTCCGCGATTTGAGCAATAGTCATAACTGCCGGAACGCTCTTCGGCGATAATCCGATCTTTGCAGATTCGAGGAACGGCGAAGTGAGCTGATAATAAAACATCAATTCAGTCGCAACAACGAATGAAATAATTATGAAGATTAGAAAATTTTTATTCTTCATCATCTTGAACGCCTCAACAAAAGCCCAGGGGCTGGCACTCTCTTTTTTAGGTGGCGTATGCGGCAGTGTGAATGACAGCAATCCCATCAGCACAGAAAAAATTCCCGCCAAAAATAAAAGATCACCGCCGAATCCTTTAGCGCTGTCGCTAACTATTAAAGTGCGCCATCCTGTAAGAGCCCATCCGGCTGCTATCCATCCAATCGTTCCCCAAACTCTCACAACTCCAAAATCTTTTTCCGAATCCTTCAGATTTATGAATGCTATTGAATTCGTAAGCGCAAGGGTTGGTGCATAAAGAAAACAATAAAGAAGCATAAGCCACATCATTGTAGAATAGTCTGTAATCTGCGATATGAAGAGAAGAAGAAAACCGCCTATAAGCTGAAGAGCTGCTATAACTTTTTCGGATGCGAAATAGCGGTCGGCAATCTGCCCCCCGATAAAGGGAGAGATGATTGTTGCCAGAGGAAGAAGGCTGTACATAACACCCACCTGCACACCTGTAAATCCAAGTTCATTCTGAAGATATGCTGCAAGCACAGGAGCCCAGGAGCCCCATATTGCGTACTGGAGGAACATCATAATTCCCAAACGGACTTTTACGCTCATTAATCACTCCATTTTTATATTGAATAAAATAGAATTCAGAGATAGGCAGAAAGAGATTTTGCGGATTGCTCTTGAATTATCTGATGAAAGGAATATCTTCATAAATATTAATTCTTCCGAATTATAGAGAATAAAAATCATTCATCATTTGCAGCACACTTGCTTTGCGGGATCTTCACTTAAAAGCAAAGTTCCGGATGAGAAAATAAATATTTTTGACGGAATAAAAAGAGATAATTTTAAAATCATTTAAAAACATTTTCTTACAAGTTGATTTTATTTTATTTTGTGATCCGTATAATACGATGTAACCAAAGGAGAATATTCATGCAGAAAAAAGACCAAGGTACATTCAACCTTCAAATACCAACCGGTAATGAAATTTCAAGAAGAGACTTTATTCAAAAAACAGGAATGGCGGCCGCAGCATTCACCATTCTTCCGTCTCATCTTTTCGGAGGGCAAAAGGGAAAACTTCCCAGCAACACTTTAAACATGGCGGTAATCGGCATTGGAGGCAAAGGCCGTTCCGATGCAGACGGAGTGAGCATGGAAAATATTGTTGCGCTCTGCGATGTAGACGACGAAATGGGAATATCTGTAAGGCAAAAATTCCCAAATGCAAAAATTTATAAAGACTATAGAGTTCTTTTAGAAAAAGAAAAAAATCTTGACGCGGTAGTTATTGCCACTCCCGATCACATGCATGCGCCGATTGCAATAGCCGCAATGCAGCTGGGCAAACATGTTTTCTGCCAGAAACCTCTGACCCACACAGTTTACGAAGCGCGATTAATGGCTAAGACTGCAAAGAAATACAATGTCGTTACACAGATGGGAAATCAGGGACACGCCGGAGAAGAATCGAGGCTTTTAATTGAATGGATTAATGACGGAGCGATCGGCGATGTTTATGAAGTGCAGATATGGACCAACAGACCTATATGGCCGCAGGGGATTTTAAGACCGACGGAAATTCCTTCCTGTCCCAGCACTCTCGACTGGAATTTATGGCTTGGACCAGCTCCCAACAGGCCTTATCATCCATGCTATCATCCTTTCAACTGGCGCGGCTGGTACGATTTCGGAACGGGTGCAATTGGAGATATGGGCGCGCACTTTATAGATCAGCCGTTCTGGGCTCTGGAACTTGGGCAGCCTTTAACCGTGCAGGCTTCCTCTACAAAATTAAACGG
>JAKAMT010000167.1 GCA_021812705.1 Bacteroidota bacterium
GTGAAGCAGATTTCTCAATGCGCCTAATATGTAAAAACGGAAGATCTTTATATCGATCTTGTCGCTGAATTCGTGCTTTCGGACCCCGTTTTTGAATATAGTTTCGCCCACGCTTAAAAATTTATCGTAATAATTCGTGAAATTCGCATTGTTATTGCCGGAAATGTGGTTCTGCTCATTTACAAAAACAAGCGCCAGTGAGGGATTTTCTGTGAATGAATCAAAAACCAGATCAATCATTGCGTCTATCTGTTCCTGAGGGGAGAGGGATCTGTTTTCTGCAAGAGATCTAAGCTCGTTGTAAAGTTTGCTCCAAAGGTTGTCGAATATCTTTAATAAAATCTCTTCCTTGTTCTTAAAATAAACGTATACGCTTCCGGTGGCAACTCCGGCAACCTCGGCTATCTTAGAGATCTTTGCTTTGTGATACCCGTGCGAAGCAAAAATCTTTATCGATGCCTCTAAAATATCTTTCTCTTTGTCGCCTTCTTTTGTACGCATGTAAAGTTATTAATGAATTACGATTCAATAATAAAAATTATTCAATTATTTGTCAAGTAAAATCTTAATTAAATATAATTAATTACTTTGAACCTTCCATAAAAATCTTTATAACATAAAATATTTATTACGTTGGGAGGGGCGAGGAGAACATTTATTTAGGACTTACCGATTTTGAAAAAAAAGGCGCCTTCTAGGCGCCTCATTCCGAATTGCTTTTATAATTTCTGTTTCTCTATCTCTTCGGCGAGCATCTTGTTTATTGAAGCCGCAGCGCGCCTTCCTTCTCCCATCGCCAAAATTACAGTCGCTGCGCCCAGCACAATATCTCCGCCGGCAAAAATCCTGTCGACCGATGTCTTCTGAGTTTCATCCACTATAATGTTCCCCCATTTATTCACATTCATCTGAGGTGTAGTTTGGCTGATAAGAGGATTGCTTCCGTTGCCGATAGCAACAATAACTGTGTCCACTTCCAGAGTGAATTCGCTGTTTGGAATAAGAACGGGGCGCCTTCTGCCCGAGGCATCGGGTTCTCCTAATTCATAACGGACGCATTCCATCTCCTTAACTCGGCCCTTCTCGTTTCCGATGACCCTCTTTGCATTTTGAAGAAACAGGAATTCTATCCCTTCCTCCTTTGCATGAAGAACTTCCTCTCTTCTTGCGGGCATTTCAACTTCGGTCCTGCGGTAAACAACATAAACTTTTTCTGCGCCGAGGCGTTTAGCCATTCTTGCCGCATCCATCGCGACGTTGCCGCCACCAAGCACCGCAACTTTTTTAGACGGATAAATCGGAGTGTCTGCTTTCCCTTTTTCAAATGCACGCATTAAATTTGCCCGTGTCAAGTATTCATTTGCGGCAAAGACGCCTACTAAATTTTCTCCTTCAATTCCCATAAACATCGGAAGCCCTGCGCCGGTGCCTACGAATACTGCGTTATATCCGTCCTTGTCTATCAAATCTGTGAGCTTGCGGGTTCTTCCAACAACAAAATTAGTTTTGAATTCCACTCCCATCGCGGTAAGCGTTTCAATCTCTTTATCAATAATATCGTTCGGCAATCTGAATTCCGGTATTCCGTAACGAAGAACTCCTCCCAATTTATGGAACGCTTCAAATATGGTTACATGATGTCCTTCTCGTCTGCAGTCGGCTGCAACAACCAATCCGGCAGGACCGCTTCCAACTACGGCAACTTTTTTCCCGGTTTCCGGTTTGATATCAGGAATTGCGATCTTTCCGGTGGCTCTTTCCCAATCGGCTACAAATCTTTCCAATCTGCCGATTGCTATCGATTTATCAACGTCTTTAAGTGCTTTACCTACAGTGCAATTAGACTGGCATTGGGTTTCCTGCGGGCATACTCTGCCGCAAATTGCAGGAAGGAGAGAAGCTTCTTTTATAACTCCCACCGCTTCATCAATTTTGCCGTGTGCAATATGATCTATGAATCTCGGGATATCAATTTTAACCGGGCAGTCGTCAACGCAATTCTTCTTAACGCACTGAAGACATCTCATTGCTTCAATGCGCGCCTGTTCCATTGTATATCCGAGTGCAACTTCATCCAAATTATGAGAACGGATTTCCGGATCCTGTGCAGGCATCTCCTGCGCAGGAATTTTCATTCTGTCTTTTGTTTTTAATTCATCTATTTTCGAGAGATAATCAACTATAAGCTGTTTTGCATTTTCCGATAGTTGTTCGGGAGTCATATGGCTCATTGAAGCGCCTCCTTATTCTTTATTTCCTGTTCAAGATAGCAGCTATGCGATTCACGCTCCAACTCTTTATATGAATTTAACCGTGCCATCATATTGTCGAAATCAACTTTATGCCCGTCAAATTCGGGTCCGTCCACACAGACAAATTTTACATCTTTTCCAACGTTCACTCTGCATCCTCCGCACATTCCGGTTCCGTCGACCATAATAGTATTCAGAGATACTTGTGTAAACACGCCGTAAGGTCTTGTAGTTTCAGAGCAGAATTTCATCATGATCGGCGGTCCAATAGCAATCACCATATCCGGTTTGGGAGACCGTTCGCAAATTTCTTTTAACGGTTCTGTAACCAGTGATTTTCTTCCGTAGCTTCCGTCGTCTGTACAGACAATAAATTCGTCCGCAATATTTTTCATCTCGTCTTCGAGTATGATGAGCTCTTTATTGCGCGCACCGATTATAGTAATTACATTATTCCCGGCATGCTTTAAAGCCTCTGCTATCGGATGAAGCGGAGCTACACCTATACCGCCACCAACGCATACAACAGTACCGAATTTTTCTATGTGTGTAGGCCTGCCCAGCGGACCAACTAAAGCTGGGATCTCGTCTCCCACATTTTTTTCTGAAAGTTGAAGAGTGCTTTTGCCCACAACCTGAAAAATAATTGTTATAGAACCTTCTTTATTGTCGGCGTCTGCAATTGTCAGGGGAATTCTTTCACCGTAATCGTCATTTATCTGTAAAATGATAAATTGGCCTGCAGCCCTTTCCTCTGCAATCAAAGGCGCGTGCAGCCTCATCAAAAACACATCCTTGGAGAGCTGTTTCTTGAAAAGTATTTTGCTCATTTGTTACCTTTTTTTGATTTCAGTTTTTTTTGACATAAAGCATAAAATTTGCGTCGGAAAAATATGGAATTCACTGCTCTATAAAAAAGATTTTTTTAGAAAGGAAGTAAAAATTTCAATTATGCTTGATATTCGAATGATTATTAATTTCGAAAAAATATTATAGGATGAAAAATTTTTTAATACTTTCACTATTTATGAAGGGGCAGAAAAATTGGACCTTTTTTTAATGTTTTTGTCGATAACAGCTAAAAGTTCTCTGCGGGAAAAAGGTTTAGCTAAATAGTCATCAAACCCTGCAGAAAGAAATTCTCTTTTGTTGCTTTCCATTACAAATGCAGTCGTTGCAATAACTAACGATTTATCTTTATCATGCATTTTACGAATCATTTTTACAACATCAATGCCGGTCATGCCGGATCCAAGATTAATATCCAGGAGAACCAATGGGAAATTATTTTCTTTTAATAATTTTACAGCTTCTTCTCCCGAGCCTGTAATAGATGGTTCATATAAGCCGGAAAGGAACATAGCGATCACTTCCTGAGATAAGACATCATCCTCAACAATCAATATTTTTTCTAGTGTGCCAGTTCCGCTTGAATTTTGCACTTAGATTCTCCCCGTGAAAAAATTATGATTAAGCTTCTTTGATTTAATACAGCTCTTTTCAGTCTGCTACAGAAATTGTTTTATAGATGACAGAAATCTTAGCGGCAAAAATTGGAACTGATTTTTGCCGAAGGAGACATAGCTAAATAGTAATTTCAATTAACTTTCAAATCTATCATCATCAGTCCCGAAATTCAGATGGAAACCGAATTCGACTATCTTCCGTTTCTAAAATTATTTTTTGTTTTGACTTTTACAAGCTTATTATCTGATTTTAATATTTTTTAACATTTTGAAAATCAGGGTATTCAAAATTGAATCCGAATGCTGAAAGGGATTAACGAAACTGTTGTTCCGGAATCCTGTTTCCCGTGCAGATCAATCACCCAATCGCCCACAAAATATCCGATTGCAGCGCCTGCAAAAACATCAGAGACCCAATGATTATCCTGGTAAACGCGTGACGCCATAGTGAGCACAGCAGGAAGGAACACTATTACCTTTAGAAAATCTGAACGCATATTTTTTGCCAGCACTGTGGAAAGTGAGAATGCCAGAGTTGCGTGCCCCGAAGGGAAGGAATGGAAATCGTCGTCAAAAAATGTGAACGGATGAAATGTGCCCGGTTCCTTATTTGTAAAAGGGCGTGCGCGTCCTACTGCGATCTTTAAGAATGTTGTTATGGCTCCGGCATAAACAGCCGACTGAATAATCTCGAATCCAATTTTTTTTGTGGTTTCTTCTCCGGTAATCAATCCGTGCAATCCTAATGAGCCGGCAATAATTGCAGTCGGATAAATCTCTCCCCATATCCTTCCAGTTTCTATTGGAAAACTTTTAAAATAACTTTGATCTTTCAGCACAATTTCGCGAACGGATTGATCGGTTTGCGTTAGTAATATTGTTCCAGCGCTGATCAGACCCAGTTTTATCCAGTCGTTATTATGCCATCCGGCGGGATTTTCAACAAACTTGCGTGATTCCTCTGCAAACTGTGATAAATTGTATCTGTTTTGAGCTACAGAATTTATTGAAGTAAGAGAAAGAAAAAAGAATAAAATTATTTTGATTCCATAATTCTTTTTATTCATTAGATTATTTTTTTTCATGGTTTTGTGGAAGTGTATTTTATAATCTCGGCTTTTTCCATTGTAATCAGTCCGCCGCAGCCGGCATTTTCAAAAATTTTTTCAACTAACGGAATGAACTCTTCAATTTTGTTCTGTTCATCCACGATTTCAATCACCAGCGGAAGATCTTCCGAAAGCCGGAGGATTTTGGCACTGTGAATTCTGCTGTTGCTTCCGAATCCCATCACTCCTTTATATACAGTAGCACCCGCCAGGTTCAGTTTTCTTGCCTCCATTACAATTTTTTCATAAACCGGCAAATGAGAAATTTTATCTGCCTCCCCCAGAAAAATCCTCAATAATTTTGCTTCACCTTCAATCTTCATCAGCTACCTCGTTATCAAATAAGCGATATAAACGCCGAGTATTGTGAGCATAACATTGACGGTTATATTTATTACCGCCAGTAAAATTTCGCTGTCGCGCAGCAAATTAAATGTCTCCAGTGAAAAAGTGGAAAAAGTGGTAAAACCGCCGCAGAATCCGATTCCGATAAAGAGTTTTAAAGTAGGGCTTATCAGTTCTTTTTCATCCAGACCAAAGATCATCATGCCCAATACAAAACTTCCTAAAAGATTTACGGCCAATGTGCCGAAAGGGAAATAGGGTGCTGTATTCCGTTGAATAAAAGCGCCCATCCAATAGCGAACCGCACCGCCGAGTCCCGCCCCGATAAATACTGTAAGATAGTTATTCAATTTTTCTCTCCATGCGCAGCGAATATATAAGAATCATTTGTCAAAATAAATAAAATCCGTGTAACTTCTTAATCAGTATGCGAGTCTAAATAATCAGTAAAAGTACAATTTGGAGGCAACATGAATGCAATCGTCAATTTAAGCCGGCT
>JAKAMT010000026.1 GCA_021812705.1 Bacteroidota bacterium
ATTTTGGTGATAGGGCTTAAATATCACTTTCCCGCTTTGTCCCATGATTTTACCTCGTTTCTTGAGACAAAACTTATTTAAATCTTTTTTCTTTTACAAAAAAGGCTGCCCTTTTGAGACAGCCTCTTTTGACCGGGGAGGACGAAATTATTTTATCTCGATCGTTTTCGGTTTCATTCTCTCATGTTTTGGAAGCACAACAGTGAGAATGCCGTTTTCCAATTTAGCATCTATCTTGCCGTCATCTATGCTGTCGCCGATTTTAAATCTGCGGTAGAAATTTCCTGTTTCAGATTCTTTAAGGACATATTTACGGTTGACAGTTTCATCGAATGAGATTCTTCCCATGATAATCAGATGGCCTTCTTCCAATTTTATTTTAACATTCTCTTTTGAAACTCCGGGCATTTGGGCTGTCAAAAAGAAATCCTGTTCTGTTTCATATATATCAATCAAAGGTGCCACCCAAGATTCTCTTTCAAGAGCCTCTTCCCAGCTGATTTTATTTTTTACTTCAGTTACTTCATGATTCTGTACCATGATTACCTCCTATATATTTTTATTTTTTATCATCATCAACAACTTCATAAGATGCGTCTTCAACATTGCCGTCATCTTTTTTCCCGGAAGCCGACTGCTGCTGTTGCTGCGCTTCCGGCTCTCCTCCTGCGAACGGAGCACCGTCTGTTCCCGGAGTAGGACCCTGCTGGGCATATAATTTCTGAGCAATCTCATTCCAGACTTTGGTCATAGAATCGGTAGCAGATTTTATTCTTTCAGAATCGTTCGTAGCGAGCGCGTCTTCCACTTTTTTAATTTCATTTTCCAAAAGATTCTTCTGGTCCGCAGTGATTTTATCCTTCATCTCCTCAATCTGTTTTTTTGTCTGGAAGATAAGATTATCCGCCTGATTTTTGACCTCAACGGCTTCTTTTTTCTTTTTATCTTCAGCAGCGTGTTCTTTAGCAGTCTGTTTCATCTTTTCAACTTCATCTTTAGATAAACCGCTGGATGAAGTTATTCTAACGCTCTGTTCTTTATTGGTAGCTTTGTCTTTAGCCGCAACATGTAAAATTCCGTTTGCGTCTATATCAAAAGTCACTTCAATCTGGGGAATGCCTCTTGGTGCCGGCGGAATTCCGTCCAGATGGAATTTGCCGAGCGTCCTGTTGTCTGCCGCCATCGGTCTTTCACCCTGAAGAATATGAATCTCGACCGAAGGCTGATTGTCGGACGCGGTTGAAAAAACTTCACTCTTCTTAGTAGGAATTGTTGTGTTAGCCTCAATCAATTTTGTAAAAACGCCGCCCAATGTTTCAATACCCAATGAAAGCGGAGTAACGTCCAGCAGGAGCACATCTTTTACATCGCCCGCGAGCACACCGCCCTGAATGGCAGCGCCGATTGCAACAACTTCATCAGGATTAACTCCCTTATGCGGTTCTTTCCCAAAAAGTTTTTTTACAAGTTCCTGCACTTTTGGAACACGTGTTGAACCGCCGACCAGGATTACTTCATCGATCTGAGAAGTGGATACGCCTGCATCTTTAATTGCTCTTTCGCACGGAGCTACAGTTCTCTGAATAAGATCATCAATAAGCTGCTCAAATTTTGCGCGGCTTAAATTTATATTTAAATGTTTTGGTCCCTCCTGTGTTGCAGTAATGAAAGGAAGATTAACATCTGTCTGAACAGATGAAGATAATTCGATCTTAGCTTTTTCAGCGGCTTCTTTTAGTCTTTGAAGAGCCATCGGATCTTTTCTAAGATCAATTCCCTCCAGTTTCAGAAATTCATCCGCAAGATAATCTATCAGTCTCTGGTCAAAGTCGTCACCGCCGAGGTGGGTATCACCGTTGGTGGATTTAACTTCAAACACGCCTTCGCCGAGCTGGAGAATTGATATATCAAAAGTGCCGCCGCCGAGATCATACACTGCCACTAACTCTTCTTTATGTTTTTTATCCAATCCGTATGCAAGCGCTGCAGCAGTCGGTTCGTTTATAATTCTTTTAACTTTCAAACCTGCAATCTCTCCCGCATCTTTTGTTGCCTGTCTTTGTGCGTCATTAAAATATGCAGGGACCGTAACGACTGCTTCGGTTACTTCCTGGCCCAGATAATCTTCTGCCGTCTTTTTCATTTTCTGAAGGACCATCGCGCTAATTTCCGGCGGAGAATACAATCTGCTGTCTATTTCAACTCGGGCCGAGCCGTTGTCTCCGGCAACAACTTTATAAGGAACTTCTTTAGCTTCAATGTCAACTTCGTCTCTCTTACGTCCCATGAATCTTTTAATTGAAAAGATTGTGTTTTTAGGATTAGTAACAGCCTGTCTTTTGCCCGGCTGACCAATTAATCTTTCTCCGGATTTTGTGAATGCTACAACAGAGGGAGTTGTTCTTCCTCCTTCGGAATTAGGTATAACAACCGGCTCGTTTCCTTCCATCACCGCGACGCACGAATTAGTCGTTCCAAGATCGATCCCAATAATTTTTCCCATCTCTTTAGTCCTTGTTTTATTATAGAAGAGAGCTGAAGTTTTACTTCAGCTCAATTAATTTTTCTTTGCTGATTTTTGGTGCTGTTTTTTTCAATTGAATTTTGAGTGTTCCGTCTTCGAATTTAGCCTCAACATTTTCAGAATCAACTTCTTCCGGCAGAGTGAAGCTTCTTTTGAATGACCCGAAAATTCTTTCACTTCTATAGAAGTTTATTTCTTTCTCTTCAGATTCTTTTTTCTTTTCCCCTTCAATTGTTAAAATGTTATCTTGCAGGGTAATTTTGATGTTTTCTTTTTTTACGCCCGGAATCTCTGCAGTGACATTGATACTTTGTTTATCCTCGTTAATATCGATTCTTGGGTGAAAATTTTCCGCAGTATTGAATCCGAAATTCGAGAAATCATCAAAATAGCGCTGAATCTTGTCGTGGAGAGACTCAAATTCTCTCATCGGCTCAAATTTAATTAGTGTCATGATGACCTCCATTTTATGATGGAATTGTATAAACAAGCAACGTGCCAGACTATTTATTCTTGTAACTGGTTTATTTTTAATTAGTTACAGAGAATTTGACATTTTTGATTTTACCGGTATTAATGGCACATATTGACGCTTTTTGGCAGTTTGACTGAAATTTTGGCGTAAAATGGTTTTTTTTATCACATTATTTTAGGGAGAATGATTTTTGTTCAAGATTGAAGAATTTGACATCAAATTAGATACTGAATATGTAGGCAGAAATTTCATTTACTGTGATGAAGTTGAATCCACTAATTCCATGCTGCTTGGCGGGAAGGATACAAATCAGAACGGGACTGTTCTGCTTGCAGAGTATCAAAGCAAAGGAAGAGGAAGAAAAGAGAGAGAGTGGATTAGCAGCAGCGGACAAAATTTAACTTTTTCCATCCTTCTCAAGGGTGAATTCAAAGATCAAAAGATCAATTTGATTAATCTCAGCGCGGCAATCGCTGTGGCTCAGTCCATCGAAAACCTTTATCAGCTTAATGTAGATCTTAAATGGCCTAATGATGTGCTTGTGCAGAAGAAAAAGATTGCGGGAATTCTTTTGGAATCCGTTTCGAAAGCCAACAAGATTTCGAAATTGGTTGTGGGAATTGGAATAAACGTGAACCAGCCGAATTTTCCAGGACAGTTCGATATTCCGCCGACTTCCGTTCGTAAAGAGTTTCATTCATTAGTCAGCCGGGAAAAACTTTTAAGCGATGTGCTGAATAATTTTGAAACGCTTCTTGAACTTTCGAAAAAATCAGGCAAGAAGATTCTGAACGATTGGCGCAACAGATGCAAAATGATTGGCGAAAAAATTAAAATTGTGGATGATGAAAAAGTAAAGGTCGGTATCTTTGAAGATATTGACGAGAACGGATTTTTAATTCTTAAAGTCGGGGACAAAAAAGAGAAGATTCATTACGGAGACGTCAGTCTCAGATAGCGTACAACTATGAAAGTATATCTCGACAATGCGGCTACCACTCCCATCCATCCGAAAGTCTTTGAAAGGATGAAACCTTTTTTAACAAATGAATTTGGAAATCCTTCGTCCGTTCATTCATTCGGAAGATCCGTAAGGGTTGCAATCGAAGAGGCCAGAGAAACGGTGGCATCTTTTATTAACGCTGACCCGAGTGAAATATATTTTACAAGCGGAGGGACTGAAGCAAATAATTTTGTGCTCAGAGGAATTTCATACACAGCTTCTGCCGAATTCAATAAGAAAAGAGTTATAACTTCAAAAGCCGAACACCACTCCGTTCTTGATACTGTAGAAGATTTATGGGATAAAGGATTTGAGCGCGGTTGGATAGAATTCAACCCTGAAACAGAATTGAATCTGGATTCTTTGTTAAGCTCAGCAGGCGCTGATACGATACTTGGCTCTTTGATGCATGTAAATAATGAAACGGGCAGTATAAACGATATAGAAAAGATTGCATCAGGATTAAAACAAAAAAATATTTTCTTTCATTCCGATGCGGTGCAGAGTTTCGGAAAATTTCCGATTGACGTAAAAAAACTTGGCATCGACTCTCTTACCGGATCCGCGCATAAAATTAACGGACCGAAAGGGACCGGATTCGCATTCATAAAGAGCGGCACGCCGGTTTCCCCCCTTTTGTTCGGCGGATCTCAGGAAAGAAACAGAAGAGGCGGCACTGAAAATGCAGCAGGGATTGCGGGTTTTGCAGAGGCAGTCAGACATTCTCGGGAATCGATGCAATTTAATTTTGATCATGTGAAGAGTTTGAAGAAATTATTTTTGGAAGGGATACAGTCAATAGACAAAGACGGTATTACAATAAAAGACCAGTCAAAAACATCACCGTATATTCTAAGCGTAACTTTTAAGTCGGATTTTTATAATAATGATTCCGAATCTATGCTGATCTTTATGGATATAAACGGATTAGCAGCATCCAACGGTTCAGCATGCACCAGCGGCACAATTAAAGCTTCGCACGTGCTTTTGGCAATGGGATATTCTCTGGAGGATGCGGCCGGCACCCTTCGTTTTTCATTCGGAACGCTCAATACTCCTGAAGAAATTGCGTATGCACTTGAAGTGATACAGAAAATGGCAAAAAAATTCCGGAAATGAATCCGGAATATTTATCATAGATATAAAAAGCAGTAATATTTTAAGTCAAATATTCCAACAGTAGCGAGAGTTTTTCTTTCATCTGTTTTCTGTTGACCACAAAATCCACAAATCCATTCTCGAGCTGAAATTCTGTTTTTTGAAATCCGCTAGGCAGATCTTTGCCGATAGTCTGTTTGATAACGCGCGGGCCGGCAAATCCGATCAAAGCTTTAGGTTCTGCAATAATAACATCGCCGAGCATGGCATAGCTAGCAGTAACTCCGCCTGTAGTAGGATCTGTTAATATAGAGATGTAGGGCAGTTTTGCTTCCGCATTGCGTGCCAGTCTAGAACTTGTTTTAGCCATCTGCATAAGAGACAGTGCGCCTTCCATCATTCTTGCACCGCCGCTTTGGCTGATAATGATCATAGGAATTTTTTCATCGTAGGCGGCATCTATGGCTCGTGCAATTTTTTCTCCGACTACAGATCCCATGCTTCCGCCGATGAAATTAAAATCCATGCACGCGAATGAGGCTTTTTTTCCGTCTATCTTTCCCACACCTGTCCGCACAGCATCTTGTAATCCGCTCTTTTTAATTGTCGCTATTATTCTGTCCGAATATTTTTTTGTATCCTTAAATTCGAGCGGGTCCGCCGATTTCATTTTTTTATCAAGTTCTTTAAAAGTCCCCTTGTCAAACAGGAGCGAGATATATTGTTCGCTTCCGATCCTGAAATGGAAATTGCATTTTGGACAGCACCATAGATTGACTTCGAGCTGTTTGTTATGAATAATTTCGCCGCAGTCTTCACATTTAGACCACTGCCCATCCGGTATATCTGCTTTTTTGCTGTCTCGCGAGATATTTTCTTTTTTTCTTTTAAACCAACCCATTAAGATTTTCTCTTTTCAATATTTACGAATAATGTAATTGTCTGATTCGGCTGTTTAGGATCATTGGAATAGAGCGTAACTGTTCTTGTCAGTTTACCTTCCCGGTTGGCAGTATCGAGTTCAATTCTTATAGTACCGCTTTCGCCGGGTTTTAATGTTTTGCTGCTCAGAAGCGCCGCGGTGCATCCGCAAGAAGTTTTAACGTCGTTTATTACAAGCACTCCTTCCCCTTCATTTTTAAAACTGATTTTCAGATCAACGATTTTTCCTTCTTCGACATTGCCGAAATCATGACTGCTCTTGGCTATTGTAAGTTTTGGGCCTTTACCGTTTTTAGCGGCTGCATTTTTATCTACGACCACACCGGTGAATGTAAGTTTCAGATCAGGATTTGCAGGATCATTGGAGGAGATATAAACAAATTTTTCTTGCGGACCCAGGCGGTTCTCCGAATTGAATTCCACCTGGACGAATGTTTTTTCTCCCGGTTTAAGATTCATCTTTTCGGGTTTTGCAGCAGTGCAGCCGCACGAAGCGCTGACATTGCTTATTCTGAGTTCAGCGGTTCCCTTATTTTCAATCTCATATTTATAACTTACAACCTGCCCTTCCACAATCGTTCCAAAATCATGATTAAGATTCTTGACCATTAATTTGGGAGCCGAGAGCTGTGCAAGAAGAACAGGGACGGCAATAAGATAGAAGGCAATAAAAATCTTTTTCATCTCTTTCCTTTGACTATAAATTTCTTAAAATAATTCGGTTCCAGATAATCATATTCAAAAGTTAATAAATCCTTACCATATAAATAAGCCCACTCGCCTACAGAAACAGCGGCTGGTCCTTTTATATTAAATTTTTCAGAATTCCCGATAAAATTTCCAAAGACCATTTCCCCTTCAGGAATTGTTTTCGCTGCCTCGCTCTTACTGATGAGCCCAAGATCGTTAATAGATACGGCCTTCATATTTTTTTTTACAAAACGCTCATGATAGTATTCATCCGTGCTGGCACTTACAGCGATGGAGAATTTGGCCGAATCGGGCAAATATTTTGAGATCTGGTGAGCAAACGCGTTAAAAGTAGGAACCGGTATAATTGGGCGGTTGATTCCAAATGCAGTTCCCTTTGCGACTGCCAGCCCAATTCTCAATCCGGTAAATGATCCGGGGCCCATTGAAACTGCGATAGAATTAAGATCGTTCACTTCTTTATCAGCGCTTTTCAGAATTTGCTCTATGATCTGAATGAGCTTTTGAGAATGAACGTGCTTCTGAGTGAAATTCATTTCCAACGAATCTTTTTCATTCAGAATCAGTGCAACTCCGCAGAGCAGATCAGATGTTTCTACGGCCAATATGGGGAACAGATCATCCATGTTTTGTAATGCTTATTTCTCTCGAATCTAAGTCTGTGAATTTGAACCGAATATTAAAAAATTTTTCGGGAAGAATCCCGGGAAACATTTCGGCCCATTCAATAAACACAATTGAGCCGCCGTCAAGCAGATAATCTTCAAAACCAATGTCGTACAGCTCTTCTATTTTTTTTATCCTGTAAAAATCAAAATGAATAATTTTCGGATCAGATGAGTATTCGTTCACGATTGAAAAGCTCGGGCTTGAAGAATTCTCAATACCGAAATTGCGGCATACAGATTTAATAAAGAAAGTTTTCCCGGAGCCAAGCTCGCCGTTCAGCAGTACCAGGTCGCCAGGCCGCAGCATCTGTGAAAATTCTGCCGCCAAATTATTTGTCTCTTCTTCCGAGGAGACAACTTTTTTAAAAGGGAATTCCATTTAGATTTTACTCTCAAGAGCAACTACCGGAAGGATCATCTCTTCCATAGAGATCCCTCCATGCTGAAAACTGTCTTTATAGTAACTGAGATATTTATGATAATCCGTGGGATAGACAAAATAAAAATCTTCTTTGCTTATGATGTAGCTGACAGTGACTCCCCGTTTTGGCAGTTTATAATCGAGCGGATTTTTAACAAAGATGGCATGTTTGTCGTCCACTTTCAGATTCCTTCCGAATTTAAAGCGCAAATTTGTCGAAGCGTCTCTATCTCCTAAAACTTTTGCGCCGCGTAAAGTTCTTATGCTGCCGTGATCTGTAGTTAAAATTATTTTTGCCCTTGGAATAGAAGCAATTGCCCTGAAAGTGCCGAACAATGAGGAATGCTGAAACCAGCTGTTTGTCAAAGAGCGATAAGCAGCTTCGTCGGGTGCAATCTCTTTCAGAATTGCAGAATCAGATCTGCCGTGTGCAATCATGTCCAAAAAATTTACCACCACAGCCATCAGATGGGTCTGTTTATGAGATAAAACATTTTGTTCAAATGACCGTCCCACTTCCGGGTCAATTATTTTAACATACTTTAATTCATTTTTTAATGAAATTCTTTTTCTGAGGAGCAGATTCTGAAGCAGATCTTTCTCATACTTATTCATGCTGTTCTCATCATCATTCATCGTCGTCCAAAGATCGGGATAATTTTTTTCTATCTCCGATGGGAACAGACCTGCAAAGAGAGCATTTCTTGAATAAGGCGTAGCGGTAGGAAGAATTGAGTAGTAATAATCTTTCTGGATGTTAAATAATTCAGCCAGATGCTTCTCCATCACCAGCCACTGATCAAGCCGGAGGCAATCAATAACAAAAAAGAAAACGGGTCCGGAGGCATTTGAAAGATTCGGCGCGACATATTTTTCGAAGATTTGATTGGACAGCACCGGCACATCTTCGCTTCCGGCATTATCTATCCACTTCTTATAATTTTTTTCAACATATTTGCTGAACTCCTGATTGCATTCTTTGATCTGTTCAAGAAGCGTTTGTCTGAGACCGATTTCCGGATGCTCATCCAGTTCCATTGCCCAGTTGGTCAGTTTGGTATAGATTTCAATCCAGTCGCCGTAATCAGGATCCAAAAGAAGCTGGCGCGAAATAGCATTAAAATCCTGCAGATAATCTTTTGCTACGTATTCGCCTGATATTTTTTTCTGCTCAAGTATTTTTTTGCAAACCAGGAGAATCTGTGAAGGGAGAACTGGTTTTATCAGATAATCTGTTATTTTGCTTCCTATCGCATCATGCATCAAAGATTCTTCTTCACTTTTCGTAACCATAACCACAGGTATGTTCTGGTTTATTTCTTTAATACCGGCGAGTGTTTCCAATCCCCCTTTGCCTGCCATCATCTCATCCAGAAAAATGAGATCGAACTGATTATTTTTAACTTCGGAGATGGCATCCTCACCGTTGGTAACGGTAGACACTTCATAACCTTTTTCATTTAAGAAAATTATATGAGAACGGAGAAGTTCAATTTCGTCATCGACCCAGAGGATTTTATTTTTTTTCATACTCAATATTACGATAAAATTTATTGGATAGTAATACGCACGTCCACACCGGCTTCATTTGTGGTTGTAGGCGGAATTCTTGACGCACCTTCCGGCTCAATTGTGGTTCTTCTGTAGAATATTGTCAAAGAAACGCGCTGACTCATAACATACCTGATTTTTGGTTCGATAGTAGTATTAGTCTTGCCTTCCTGCGGCGTGCCGCTCTCTTTAAAATTATTCATATCATAAATAACACTGGAAGTTTTTCCGCTGGTATACGAGAAAGAAACTTCTATATCATTCTTCAGTGCAATTCCAAACAGCGGAAGTTCAAATCCGGTTTTTGTGTAGCTGGCAGAGATGCTTATATCCTTGTTATAAGCTTCGGTAATATTTCTTGTGGAGACACCAAGGCTGAATGACGATTTTGTGGAGAATCTGGCCGATCCCTGAAGAGAGCCGCCGAATAACTGATCGAAATTGAATGTCAATCCAACAAGAGGTGAAAATGCGTAATCAACACGCTGAGTCTGAGTCTCCTGAATGCCGTCGGGATTTATTTTCCAGCCTTCGCTGTAATTTGAGATATATGCATGAGAGAGCTGCACCCTTTTTGCAAAACTGAATATTGGAAATCTCTCCAATCCGCTCCACGTAAAACTCCAGTTAGGTCTTGGAATATATTTTGCGAAGTCTTTTAGAACAGGAATTTTTGAAAAGATCGAGAACGTTTCGAATCCTTTTAAGAAGGCCTGAGACAAATTATCTGCCGGATTAACGCTTGCCGGATCATACAGCTCATTAACTTTTTTGATGCCGTTCCCTAAAAATGAAAAGATGGCTGTTGAAGGGAGACTTAAGAACGATCTATCAATCTGACCGGTAGAAAGAAGATTTGTAATCTGTACTCCGCCAAGAGAGTCTGTTTGGATTGTAATTCCTTTATTAACACTCCAGCCAACAGTCCAATTCAGATCGAGCTGGGCTCCTTCCCATAAAGGCCTCTGAGTTTTAAAACTCAAATCATTCTTTTGAGTGTAGGTGTCCTGTAAATTACCGTTAGGAGCTCTTGGTCCCGCATCATTAGACAAACCAAGTATGAAAAGTCTCGAAGGACCCTTAGACGGACTTTGCGCATAACCCCAGAAATTATTGAATCCAGTTCCCTCACCGGCGAGTCCGCTTCCCACGTAAGAGCTGGATTGGGAAAAATTCACAGAGACATTATCGTAATCTAAAAGAATCCACTTCATACCCAACTTTAAATATTCCAGAGTAACTTTTAGAACTCCGGGACCCTTTACAGTATCTTTCTCGGTAACGATCATTGAATCTGCTTTTACTGCAGATACAGAATCTTTGGCGGTTGATTTTTTTTCAGGAACTATCCCCGGTATATTCTGTTCGGGTGCCGAACGCGGTCTTCCTCTTCCTCCGGTTTTGCCGCTGGGCTGAACAGGTGCAGACTGAACCGGTTTGACCTCTTCCGTAAAGAGAGGAGCAAAAATTGATTTAACACGCACAGAAAAACCAAGAGTAAGCCTGTTTGAATATCCGGCGCTTCTTCCCAATTCTTTTTGAGTAAAATTATTCTGCCAATTATAACTTGAAGAATATCCGGCATTCAGAGTTATATAACGGTTCAAATCGAAAATTCGCGGCAGCTTCGGATTTGTTCTGATATCTACAGATTGTTTATACATATAATCTTTTCCGAAAAGATTTCCGCCGAAGATATCATGCCATATCTCACTCTCACTACGTTCAATATCATTGTTAACACCCGTCGTCAAGAGATTGGCATATGTGGATGAGACATCAAAATTATAAGCGAGAGAAAGATTTATAAATCCGCCCTCCGTAACATTCCATGTAAATCCGGCACCGCGAGTAGAAGTAAAATCTCTCATTACCGTCGGAGGTGTAATTGTAGTGACAGTCCTGTTCTGTGTGAAGTTTCTCTTTCTGCTCGCAGTTAACTGCCAATTCATCGATTGAGGTGTAAAATAAATTTTCATGTCGCGGTAATCCGAGAATAGATCGAACAGATAACCTATTAATGGAATGTCCACCGGTTTAAAATAAAGTTCAGGACTGAAATTTACCGAGTAGCTTGCACTTGCATTCCAGATCCAATTATTGCTGCTAAGGACAGTCGGAGATTTCTGGGATGATTTATTATAATTAAACGAGAAGCTCAGATTATTAAATGTATCTTTGATGTACCACAGTTCAGTCGGAATTTTTATTCTCATATTAGAAACAGCCCAGGTTTCAGAAATGCTCTGTGTCTGGGCGTAATCTTTTATCTGTGCTACCTGTCTTTCAATTTCTGCAGGATCAACATTTTTTTCAGTTAATGACTGGCGGAGCTGATCCTGGGCTTCTGAAATTTTTATATCTGTGCCGGGAGAATAAAGAGGATCGGTTTTTTGTTCAGTACGAGAATAGGAAACTCTCATATTGCTGCCGGAGAGATTAACCGGAATAAGTTTCAGAAGATCTAAATCCACAGCAACACCCCAGGCAAGCTGATCTTCTCTTTTGCCGAAGCGTTCTGCCAATCCGTGGAAGTTAGGATCCACCCGATTAATATTTCCGCTAATGTTCATAAGATCGGCAATTTTGAGAGATGCATTTGCGCTGTAAGCGGCTCCTTTGGATGCATCAGCATCAATAACGCGCAATTCATTTATCCAGACAGAACCGGATACGGTCTGTCCCGGGGTTCCTTTATCAATTGGATTGCTTATGCCAATTGTAAAAAATGTAATTCGGGTTAGAGTAGGCGCACCTCTGACACCGTAGGTGTGCCCTTCTTTGCCCGGCACAGCGACGGTATAAACTCCTTTAGAAGCTGCGAATGATGTATCAGCATCTCTCTTCTGTTTGATTGCCGTCAACTGGGAGAATACCATACTCACTTCATCCCAGCCGTTATTGACAGGATCGGGATTATAGCGAACCGGCTGCCTGTATTCATAATAGTTTGTAGAATCCGATCCAAAACGTAAATACACTTCAGAAGAATAATTATTCGCCTTTGATGAATCGTAATATGAGACGGATCCGGGGAGAGTATTCTTGTCGGAATGAATAAATAATTTCATCTCTTTATAATTGAAAACATCGAGAGGCTGATAAAGATATCTAACAACTTCCCGTTTATCACCATCCTCCAGTTTATTCAGTATAAGATCCAGCGCCTGCTCATTTTTCAAAATATCATAATTTGGCTGCGTTCTGTCTTTTTCTCTGAATACTCCGGGAGGAGAAATATAATCCGGATTGTCTTCCACATTAATTGTCGAAACGGTGAGCACCGTATCAGCCAATGTAACTTTAGGAGGTGTTAAAACTTTTTGCCACTGATTGCCCACCAGATTCATTTCTACAAAACGGAGATGAACCGGCTTTGTTACACCCGAGACCCAGAAGCGAATAAACTCTACAACAGAAAAACTTGGATCGCCGTATTTTGTAACCCAGTCCTTAAGCGGAATTCTGAAAAGATACCAGTTTGAATTTCCGCCTCCCCCCTGAACAAATTTATTAACCGCGCGGTTGGTATCGATAGGAATGACATATCTGAAATAACTATTCACCCTGTCGAGCGTAAAATTTCTGTTCAGATCTTCTGTATCCGGAAGTCTGGACTGATCGGTTGAAACTGCGTTCCCTTCAGTTCCATTTACAGAAGAGTAGTCAGGATTTTGAGTGAGCTGAAAAGAATAGTTATCATGAGAAGGATCCGGATTAGTGGCAGCATCATAAAAAGGTTCCTGAAAATCTTTCAGTCCGTCTATACCTGTATCCTCGCCGTCATCTACTAAGTCATTAGAGTTTTTATCTTCCGTATCAAGTTTGCCGTTTGGAATGACATCTTCGCTTATCTGACCGAGATCTATATTCAGTTTCATATCTTTCGGAGAATCGGTGATATTCAGCCAGAATTCTATAAACTCGATATTCTCTTCAACTAAATTATTTGCCGTTGAAGAGAGTGTCTTCATGATACCGCCCCAATTTTTGTACTGACTACCTGTAAAATTAGAATTCGGATTCCAGTTGTATGCGCCCGGCTTAGAAGGATCGAAGACATAATCCAATGCCTGAATAAGAGAACCGTCAGGCGGAGCTTTTTTTCTATCACCGTAAATATCTTTTATATTAATATCCGAAGGGGTTCTGTTGAACCAGTACGATTTCCCTTTGTAATTCATCTGAACATCTTTTTTAAATTCAGGATCGAACTGGTCCAGAGTTCCGATATACTGCATATCGAGCGGTACGCTTATATCATGCCACTGACCGTATCCCATGCCGAGAGGAATAATTCTTTTAGCACCTTCGAAGTCATCAATGTATGCAATGCTTTTGCCGTCATCGCTCGAGATTGTACTTTTTTTCGTATTCGGATCCGGATTCATCAGCGCGTATTCCGCAGTCACTGACAAAGAAGAAGGCGCGCTTGTTGAGATAATTTTGTCCAAGGCTTTTGTGATAAAAGGAAGATTTATATTCGTTCTGAAATCCAATCCGTAAATCGAATTGTTCAAAGGCTCCTCGCCAATCCTGACTTTATCACTAAGAGTTTGCTGATTCAGATTTAAAAATGAAAAACCGAGAGAAGTTTCTCTGTTAAATTCGTACAATCCCCTGAATCCGAGTAAAGTTTTTGACGCAAGCTGGAACAGATCATTCTGCTCATAAGTGATTTTTAAATCGGCGCCGGGTACGAGTGCATTATCATTCCTGATCAAAATCTGCCCGAGGTTATAGTCGACTGAATAATCGACACCTTCTTTAAGGGGACCACCGTTAAGTAGCACTTTAACAGAATTTTCCACCACATTGAAACCGATGTTATAGACGGAGGAAACTGATGCGGAATATTCGCCGGTCAAAATAAATTTATCTTTTGTTCTATCCTGTTTAGCGAATGTAACAGTGGTATCATAGATGGCCTGATATTTCAATGAATCGGGGAGGCGGCCCGGGAAATCGCTTCCGAAAGGATGAAGAACCGGAAAAACAATTTCACCTGTGCTCGGGAAAATTGTCCTGTTAGGGAAAAAGTCGAACGCACCGTCGGGCTGAGTGCTGGTACCGCTTTTATCCGTCTTATCCAGCCCGAATGTTTCGAGAAGCCGCACGCCCTGATAATTATTCTGAGGCTCCTGTCCTTCAATTCTGTAATTCATGTCGAGGACAAACCCTTCTTCTTTCACATCTCTTCCGCCGACAGGATAAATATTTCTCAATTGAAGTTTCCAGGCTTTCTTGAACTGCGGTTGAAGATTCGGCGGTTTTACCAGTTGCAGAACCAATCTCGAGGTATTAGAATTTGAAAGATCATTAATAAATTCTCCGTAGTACACATCATCATCGGAAGATTGAGTTCTGCCTTCCAGTCTGAATGCAACTGCAATAGCATCCTGATCTTGAATTTGTGTTTTGAATGTGATGAATCCCGTTTCAGGATGTATCACGTAATCCACATCAGGTTGGAGCAGAATAAATCTTCTGTCGATTTCCTTCACGCCCGGGATTGAAGAGATTGTACTATCGCGCAGAGCTGCACTGTAAAGTTCTCCATTTTTTCTTCTCGGAAGATCTATGTAGGCATTCCCCTTTCTCTCGTTTGGATTTACCAATCCGGTAATTGTCTTCCACACCTGAATATCTTTCACGCGAAGCGAGTCGACAATTCTGGGAATAGGGTTGCCGTAGTAATTATTAAAAATATTCAGCGCGGGGTCCGTATACATTTCATGAATAAAGAAATGGTTAGGAGAATAATCATACGCATGAATTTCAAATTTTTGCGATTTAGCGCCGCCGCTAACGGAGGCTTCCTTGATTTCGCTTTTTTTCTGCGAAGCCAGGGCAGTTAAACTGAACGGCCCCATTTTAAATAACGCTTTTACTCCGAAGAGAGCTTCGCTACCGCCGATTAAAGGAGAAGTCTGCAAAGCTACGTTACCGGCCTCAATGCTTTGAATGATTTCATCTTCGTATCCCTGATACCGAAGCTTCAATTGATTCTCGTATTGAAACTGCCTCTCTGTATTCCAGTCTGCACCTAGAGTTAATTTGTCTCCAATTGTACCGGAAAGATTTATTGCGACCGTTTGTTTGAAGTCAGGTTCATTTCTCGTATTTCCCAAAGCAGAAGTTGTGATTCCGGAAGTGGTCTCATTCCTCCATGCCCCGTGTATATCAACCTGTCCGTTAATTTTTAATTTAATTACCGGCGGACCGAAGATGCTGAGGAGCGGAGAACTTGGGAGAGGAATATCGATGTTCGTAAGATCTGTAATCAGCTGTGTAAAATCTTTTTTTTCGTCCTTTATTTTATACTCATGTGCCCTTGCTTCCCAAAGATCTTTTGAGATGGCATCGAGTCGCATTTTAGTGTAAAGTTCAATCGGAATTTTTTGAGATTCGCGGTACGGTTTACCGCCTATCATTTCCTGGATTGTAACGAAAGAATTTGTCGAATCAACTTTTACAATTCTTGAAATTGTGCCTTCGGAAGGATATACAAAAAAAGCAGACGGTTTTTTAGGTCTGAATAAAACCGCCGGATAATCTTCTCTGTGGAATCGGAAATATTTTAATCTTGCTGTTGAATCTACGGACATCAAAGCAATTCTCTTGAGGGAATCCTGCTTTGCTTTTTGCTTCAGAGAATCCACTGCCGACAATTTAGATGCTTCATTAGACGGCTTTGGAGATTCCGGAAGTTTGTCGGTTATTTGGGCTTTGGGCAGATCTTTTTTTGAAACTGTTGAATCGGGTTTGTTTGTCGCTCCAACCTGTTTAGCAATATCTTTCTTCTTTAGAGTGGAATCCGGAACAACATTTTTCTTATCATTGGAATCGGGTATGGAAAGATTGAATTCATTTGTTGATGCGGAGTTTACCGGAGAGACGGAGCTGTTTTTCGGAACATCTTGAATTAATTTAAAATTATCGAATGCGGAGAGGGATATTAAATCACAACGACCAGACTCCGATTCGGATGAATAATCATTGTACTTAAATCCAAAGATGAGTGCACATGTAAAAACAAAAAAGGGAACCAAAAAAAATTTGAATCCCGGCGTTATGTTATTTTTGAGTTGAGGAAAAATAGTAATCTCTCGAATAATTATGGATCGTATAAACTTTCGATAAACCTCCTTATTATTTCGAAGCAAAATTTATTAAAATTTTATCAATTGGCAATCTTTTTTTTAGGTATTTTTTTAAGCCCCTTAAAAAGGGAAATCGCTTCAGAAGCAGCGGCAAAATATCAGTATTTGATTATATCATCCATATGAGCTTTTTCTTCAAGCGTTTCTATTATTTTATTTTCATGAACAATAATAGCGCTCAGTTTATTTCCCAGAAATACTCCCGTGTCGATATAAACGGCATCGGATTCTTCCACCCATGTTATCTCATGTTTGGTCGTATGCCCTACAACCTGAAGTTTGCCGATATTCAAGAGCGGATCGCGGGTCCATAGAATTCCCCTGTCGCCTCTCAGATCATTGAGTATGAAAGGATCAATCATCTGAAGATTTGATTTATAATCCGAAGGGAGAAATTTTTCATACTGGGCCGATATACCCGCATGAGAGATAAAGCAATCCGAAGTGTCATAATAGAGAGGTGCGGTTCGGATTACATCGATGTGTCTAAACATTTCCGTTTCTCTATTTTCATACGATTCCAAAGTGGATTCATTTCCGTTAAAAAACCAGGAACGCGCAAAAACACTCTGAGGCTCTTTGAAGAAATGATAAAACATATAGTCATGATTGCCGGGTGCGAAGATTATATTATTGTCGAGAATAAAATTAAAAACCTCGCAGCTGTGATTTCCGCGGTCCACCAGATCGCCGACTGTATAAACAGGGATATTGGGATAAGAGTCGATAATTTTTTTATACAGTTCCACCAAAGTGAAATAGCAACCGTGAATATCTCCAATAATGGCAACCATTGTTTACCCGACTAAATGTGATAAGTTTTCTTTGCAAAATCCGTTAGTTCATCCCTGAAGGCAGGATGTGAAATTCCTATAAGCGCTCGAACCCTTTCTTGAATGCTCTTTCCGAACAAATAAGCAACGCCGTACTCGGTAACAACATAATGCACATCTCCTCTGGAAGTTACAACGCCGGCTCCCGGTTTAAGAGTAGGAACTATTTTGGAAAATTTTAAGTCTTTAGTTGCAGAAGGCAGAGCAATAATCGGCTTTCCCCCTTCAGAATGAGCTGCACCTCTTACAAAGTCCACCTGCCCGCCTATTCCGCTGAAAAATTTTGTACCGATTGAATCTGCGCAGACCTGCCCCGTCAAATCAATTTCGATGGCGGAATTTATTGCAACCATTTTTTCGTTCTTGGAAATCAGGAAAGGGTCGTTCACATACTCCTGCGGATGAAATTCAAATACAGGATTATTATCAATGAAATCGAATGCATGTTTCGTTCCAAGAACAAATCCGGCAATTATTTTTCCGTAATGAAGAGTTTTCTTTTCGCCGGTAACAACCCCCTCCTCAATCAGCTGAATCAGTCCATCCGAAAACATTTCGGTATGAACACCCAGATCATTTTTTGTGTGAAGATATTTTAGCACGGCATCCGGAATTGCACCTATTCCCATCTGGAGGGTGGAGCCGTCCTCAATCATTCCCGCAACATGCTGGCCGATCTTGTCATATACTTCCAAAACTTCCGGTGTAGCATCCGGGTCAACCTGGGGCAATTCTTTAAGCGGTTCGTCCACCTCAACTATAAAATCAATTTTATTTACATGTATGAAACTGTTGCCGAGCGCGCGCGGCATTCTTTTGTTGATTTGCGCAATAACGCATTTGGCTTTTTCTGCCGGAGTTTTAATGTTGCCCACATCAATGCCGTAACTGCAAAAGCCGTGTTCATCCGGCGGTGATACATGTATGAACGCTACATCGGCTTGTATAACTCCTCTTTTAAAAAGCATAGTCACTTCGGAGAGGAAAATCGGTATAAACTCCGCCCTACCTTCATTGACAGCAGCACGTGAATTGGCACCTATAAAAAATGCTTTATGCTTGAAATGTTTCTCCATGCCTGTTTTGGTATAAGGAACATCTCCCACCACCAGGATATGGTAAATTTCAACATCAGTAAATTCTTCTTTACGGCGGACCATCGCATTAATAAGTTCAAACGGGGCCGCGCAGCCGGGCTGAATAATAATTTTATCGTTCGACTTTATGATTTTTACAGCTTCGTCTGCGGTAACCACTCTGGAATTATATCTTTTAACCCAGGGTGCGTTGGATTGTTTGTTTATTTTTATCTCTTCTAGTGTCATTTTAATTCTCAATTAGTTGAAAATACATGCAGACGTCTGTATTCAATATTGAACGCTTCAGCAATATTTTCATTTGAACAAAATCCGTTGTAAGTACAAACACCTTTCGAAAGTCCCTGATCACCAAGCAGCGCATTCGATAAACCGTGGTCCGCGATTTCAAGAATATATTCTATTGATGCGTTGGTCAACCCAAAGCTTGCCGTTCTCGATGCAAGCGCGGGAATATTAGGCACGCAGTAATGAATAACATCGTGCTGAACGAAAGTAGGATCTGCGATGGAAGTAGGCCTGCTGGTTTCCACGCATCCTCCCTGATCTATCGACACATCCACAATTACTGCCCCCTTTTTCATAGTTTTAACCATCTCTTCCGAAATAAGATGCGGCACTTTTTCCGCTCTCATCTGAATGGCTCCTATCAGGAGGTCGGCAAATTTTGCCCCGCGCGCCAGAGTATAGGGATTGGCGGCAACGGTTGTTATATTTTTAGAAATATCAGTTCCTATTCTTCTTAGTCGTCTAAGATCTTTATCAAGCACAATTACATGAGCTCCTCTAGCGAATGCGGCTCTTGCGGCATTGAATCCGACCACACCTGCACCGAGGATTACTACTGCAGCGGGGGAAACTCCGGTGATTCCTCCCATCAATATACCGCGGCTGTTAGGAATATCGCTTCCCAAAAATCTTTCTCCGATTTGAACGGAAAGCTGCCCGGCAATTTCGCTCATGGATTGAAGTATGGGGAGATGATCATCCTTCTCAATCAGTTCATAAGCGATTGCGGTATTTTTTTTCTTCAATAGTTTTTCAATTATATTTTTTTTCCCGACTGCCAAATGAAGGAATGAAAAAACCGTTTGTTCCTCCTGAAGAAGATCAGCTTCATGCTCGCTGAGAGGTGCAACTTTTACAATCATCTCTGACCGCTGATAAACTTCTTCGGCAGTATAAACAATATTGGCGCCTAATTTCTGGAAGCCCTCGTCTGTAAAATGGCTCTCTATGCCGGCATTTGATTCTATAAATACAGTATGCCCCGCCTGAATTAATGTATGCACTCCGCCAGGTGCGAGCGCGATTCTTTTCTCGCCCCTGAATGTTTCTTTTGGTATACCAATACGCATAAAACCGCCATTTATTTTCTAATGCAAAATAGTTATTAAAGCTGTGAGACTCAATTGGAGCAATATTAATTCAAGCCGAGTATTTCAAAAAAATGACTCAAGGTATGCAAATTTTGTGAAAGGAATCAGACAGGTGTAACCGGCTTTTTTCCGCTTAAAACCGATGCTACATTTTTAGCGCACAGCATTGCCATTCCTGACCGGGCTTCGTAAGTAGCGCTTCCGATATGAGGAAGCAAAAAAACATTTTTCAGTTTAATCAGATCCGGATTGATGTTAGGTTCTCCTTCGTAAACATCGAAACCGGCGGCAAATATCTTTTTCTTTTGAAGCAGAGAAATCAAAAATTTTTCGTCAATAATCTCGCCGCGCGATGTATTTACCAAAACGGCGTTCCTATTCATCAGTTTTAAATTTGTTTTATCGAGAAGATGATGCGTCTCTTTCGATAGAGGGAGATGAATTGAAATTATATCGGCTTTTTTAAGCAGAGAATTGAGAGTAACTTTTTTTGCTCCCAGTTCATTTTCAAATTTTTCTCTTCTGTTCCTGTCGAAGTAGATTATTTTAGTGCCGAACGGTTTTAACCTTTTTGCGGCGGCGAAACCGATTCTTCCGGCGCCAATAATCCCGACTGTTTTTCCGGTCAGTTCAATTCCAAGAAGAAGCTGCGGTTTCCAGCTTTTGAATCTCCCTTCTCTCATCATCTTCTCCCCTTCCCCCAATCTACGCGCGCATGCGAGAATTAAGGCTACCGTAAGATCGGCGGTTGCGTCAGTAAGGATTTCGGGAGTATTTGTCACAACTATTTTTTTTGATTTCGCATATTCAACATCTATGTTATTATATCCGACCGCGCAATTAGCTATTATTTTACATTTCGGGAGTGAATCGATAATTTTTCTGTCAATTTTATCGGTTAACAATGTGATAAGCGCGTCTGCATCGGCTGCTTCTTTTAACAGCTCAGATTTTTTTATTGCCCGGTCTTTCTGAAATACATTTACCTTGAAACCTTTTTGACTCAAAAATGTTTCTGCATTCCCCGCGAGTTCTCGGGTTATAAAAATTTTCTTCATCATTTTATAATCAGCCGAAAATAAGTTTTACAATAAAGAATGCGCCCAATATACCCGCTATGTCTGCAAGTATTCCCACCGCAACTGCATGACGCGTTTTAACAATGCTTACGGAACCGAAATAGAGAGCAAGGACATAGAATGTGGTTTCTGTGCTTCCCATTATGGTCGAGACTAAGATTCCAAGGAAAGAGTCCGGACCATGGACAGAGATCATTTCCGACATTATTCCGAGAGCGCCGCTTCCGGAGAGGGGCCGCATAAGCGCCATCGGAATTGCCTCTGCCGGAAAGCCGATTAGGCTTGTTACCGGAGAGATAATAATCAGTAAAAACTGCATCGCTCCGCCGGCTCTAAAAATTCCAATGCCTACAAGCATGGCAACTAAATAAGGGATTATTCTCAGCGCTACATTGAAACCCTCTTTAGCCCCCTCTATAAACACTTCATAAATTTTTACTTTCTTGAATAAGCCGAAAAGAACAAAAGAAATTATTATCACCGGGATTGCAAGCGTTGAAAAAATTTGGATTACATTCTTTAAAGTATCGGCATTTATAAAATTAAAGAAGGAAAATATTTTCGAGAACATTCCTGTTGATAACGAGAGAACTATTAAAAAGAGAAATGCGAATAAAGAAAGCGAGAATTTCCATTTAGATTTTACGTATCCTGAAAAATCACTAAAACTCATAGGAAATTTTTCCAGTATCTTCGCTGAAAGTATACCTACAAACGTTGCGCAGGAAGCACCAAATATTGATGTTCCTATGATTACGGTCGGGTCGCTGCTGCCCGCAGCGGCTCTTACAGCAATTGCCGTCGCAGGTATCAAAGTCAATCCGGCAGTATTTACTGCCAGGAAAGTACACATGGCATTAGTAGCTGTTCCTTTCTTCGGGTTCAAGCTCTCCAATTCTTCCATAGCCTTCAAACCGAACGGAGTGGCTGCATTTCCGAGTCCGAGCATATTCGCAGAAATATTCATTATCATAGATCCCATCGCGGGGTGATCATGAGGGATTTCGGGGAATAGAAATTTTGTGAGAGGGCGGACGGAGCGGGCGATAATAGATATAAGCCCCGCCTGCTCAGCTATCTTCATAATGCCAAGCCATAATGCCATTATACCGATTAGCCCGATTGCAATATTAACCGCTTTGCCCGAGTACTCAATTGCAGCATTAGTCACATCTTTCATCCGTGCGAACGAAACTTTTTCAAATACAACCGATGCATCATACTGGTTTTTTGAAATTTCCTTTTTGAGGAAAAGTGTTCCGCTTAAATCATTCTCCTTTCCGGCAACTTTGGCCATCTCCTGCCATATCGCAGGCGATCCCGAATCTGTAAGCATATAGAGAGAATAATTTTTTCCTTTAGGATTGAACGTGAGTTTTATTTTCTGGACAAGATTCTTTTTTTGTTCAGCATTATAAAATTTCGAGAACTCGGAAGAATTGATTTCAAGAGATGCATCAACGGAATTGGAATTGTTCTGATAAGCGGAATCGAATATTATTTTTGCATTCAGTTCGCCTCCGTTCCGGTATCTGTCCTCCATCTGATATGAAAGATCCAAAGTAAGAGCCGTTCCGATGCCCAGGAATAATAAACCGAACCAAATATAATTTAGCATAATCAGATTCTCAAATTTTGATTGAACGATTGCAAGTTAAAAATTATCGGTGTAAAAGACATTTTTTATTTAATTTGGAAATGAAAATTTATGAGCAGGCAAAAATGAAAATCGGTTTGGTTCAATACTCCCCCGAATGGGAAAATCCAGAAAAGAATATCATCAAGATAGATTCGATGATAAATTCCGCTAAAGAGAAATTTGATTTGCTGATCTTTCCCGAGATGACTCTTACCGGTTTTACGATGCAGTCCGGTAAATTTGCCGAAGAGATTGACGGCATCTGCACAAAATATTTTATGGATCTAGCCCGGAGAATCCGAACAAATATTTTTGCCGGGATCATCGAACGCGACCGTGAAGACATTTTCAATTCACTTTTTCATTTTGATCCGGACGGTTTGATAAATGCGCGATACAGAAAGATTCATCCGTACAGCCATGCTACAGAGGATAAATTTTATAACGCCGGAAATGAACTGGTTGTAACTCAGATAGAGCACAAAAAAATCGGCTTAACTATTTGCTATGATCTCCGTTTTCCTGAATTGTACCGATTATATGTTAAACAAGATGTATTTATGGCAGTTGATATCGCAAACTGGCCCGTTCAGAGAATTGATCATTGGAAGACCTTGCTTAAAGCAAGAGCGATAGAAAACCAGTGCTTTGTTGCCGGCGTTAACAGAGTGGGCAAAGATCCGTTTAATGAATACTGCGGCTGCAGCGCTCTGTTCGATCCGATGGGCAAAGAGATAGTCCTTGTTCATGATGAGGAGAAAATAATTTCTGCTGAAATAGATCACGAAATGACATCAAAGACCAGATTAAAACTCCCGTTCCTGCAGGATATGCGGCTAATTTAATATTCGAAGTCGTCCGATTATAAATTCCTTTCTTGTGAATCTTCCGATGTTTACATTTGTGAAGTAATTTTAGGATTTCATTGTCCAATATAACGAGGTTAAATTGTCATTTCTGAGCAAATTAAAAGAATTCTTTTTCAAAAATGATAAAATAAAAGTCGGGGGAGGCGAAAAAGCAAACCTGAAACAAGCCGCAATGGGCAAAATGACTGCCCGTGAAAGAATCAATGCACTTTTGGATGAGGATAGTTTTTTCGAGTTCGATCTCTTTGTTAAACATGCCGGCAAAGATTTCGGGATGGATAAAAAAGATCTTCCGGCTGACGGAGTAATTACAGGATCCGGAACCATTCTCGGCTACCCGGTTTGTATTTACGCACAGGATTTTACCGTAGCCGGCGGATCGCTTGGATTGGCACATGCGAGGAAAATTACGAAGATAATGGACCATTCTATAAAGATGGGAATTCCTCTGATTGGGATAAACGATTCAGGCGGTGCCAGAATTCAGGAAGGCGTTAATTCTTTAGCGGGATACGGAGAAATATTTTACAGGAACACGCTCGCATCCGGAGTGATCCCTCAGATCTCAGTTATACTTGGACCTTGCGCAGGCGGGGCGGTCTATTCTCCCGCTCTCACGGATTTTGTATTCGTAGTCGATAAGATTTCTAAAATGTTTATTACAGGACCGGAAGTAATCAAAACTGTTCTCGGCGAAGAAATTTCGATGGAGGATCTTGGCGGAGCGAAAATACAAAGCGAAATAACCGGCAACGCCCATTTCTTTGCTCAGACAGAGATGGAATGTTTTGAGCAGATAAGAAGATTATGCTCATTCATTCCTTTTAACAATTCAAAAAAAGCAAATCCGTATCCGGCAAAAAATCCGAAATCAAAATATGCGGTTGAGAATATAATTCCTGCAGATCCCTCTCAGCCTTATGATGTGCGCAGAGTAATTTATTCAATTGTAGACGATTCGGATTTTTTCGAAGTGCAGGAATTCTGGGCTGCGAATATAGTGATCGGATTTGCGAGAATTAACGGAGACACTGTAGGAATAGTCGGCAATCAGCCGCTGGTCTTAGCAGGCGTTCTGGATGTGGATTCTTCCGATAAAGCCGCGCGCTTTATAAGATTCTGCGATGCGTTCAACATTCCTCTGCTTACACTGGTAGATCTTCCGGGATATCTGCCAGGTGTTGATCAGGAATATGCCGGCGTTATCAGGCACGGGGCAAAAATTTTATATGCATACAGCGAAGCCACAGTTCCAAAAGTTACGGTCATTTTAAGAAAAGCGTACGGAGGCGGCTATATTGCAATGTGCTCTCGCCACCTTGGAGCAGATTTTGTTTTTGCATGGCCTACTGCTGAAATTGCTGTAATGGGTCCGGAAGGCGCCGCGAATATAATTTTTAAAAATGAAATTGCGGAGGCCGGTGATCCGAATGAAATGAGACGACAAAAAGTTGCGGAGTATACAGAAAAATTTGCGAATCCTTATGTCGCCGCTTCAAACGGTTATATTGATGCGGTAATTAATCCGCAGGAGACTAGAAAATTTTTGATTCAAACATTGCAGTTGTCAAAACAGAAAAAAGAATCCAGACCTTTAAAGAAACACGGCATCCCCCCCTTCTAGACTATGAACAGCGATAATAAAATATACAAATTCGTTATTGACGATACTGTTTACGAAACAAAATTGACGGACAAATTCAGGAAGCGTAAACTGTATGCAAAAGAAAACCCGGATCTTGTGAAGGCATTCATTCCCGGTATTATAAGAGAGATTAAAATTAAAAATGGTTCCATAGTTAAAACCGGTGATGTACTTTTGATACTCGAAGCCATGAAGATGAAAAATGTTGTCGCTTCTCACCGTGATGGAAAAATCAAAGAGATTAAAGTGAAGACCGGCGAAATGGTGATAAAGAATCAGCTATTATTAGAATTCGAATAATTTTTTCTGTCGGTGAAGCGAATAACGGATTATCTTTTGCCGGTGTAAAGCCCGCCCGATTTTGTAACCTTTATATCCCTCAGTTCTGATGATTTAAGGCGGATCTCAAAATGGAAACCGCTGTAAATGCCGAGGGGATTCCATGTGAAGTTCATTTCCCAGCAGTGAAGATCTCTGTAGATTGTAATTTGCGGTGCAGAAATCTCCTTCCGTTCGAAATCATAACTGCCCCTCATCGTGAATTTCCAATTTTTAGTTAGGCTGAATCCGAGATCCGCGTTTAGACTTGAATATGAAGTCGAATTATCTGGTGTGAATTTTGAAAAATTATATGTATAGCTTAGACTCAAATTCCAGGGAATTGAAAGATCCGGCGTTTGCGTGTCGTCGTAGAGGGTCATATAATCTTTTTTGTTGAACTGTATATCTTCTTCGGATTTAGCTTTAGGTTGTTCCGCTTCATCTTTGCTTTTAATTTTATCTCCTGACAGA
>JAKAMT010000168.1 GCA_021812705.1 Bacteroidota bacterium
GGTCGCAATTTCCATTCTTACAATGACGCTCGGCAATTTCTCCGCTCTCTGGCAAAACAATATGAAGAGAATGCTGGCCTACTCTTCAATAGCGCATGCGGGATATCTGCTGCTCGGCCTGGTTGTTCTTTCTAACCAGGGTGTACTGGCAATTCTGATCTACTTCTCAATTTACCTGATCATGAACCTCGGCGCTTTCCTGGTTGTAATGCTGATTGCAAACAAGACCGGCTCAGAAGATATTGACGACTACAACGGATTGGGACACACCTCCCCCTTCCTCGGAATTGCGCTGGCTATCTTTCTGGTTTCTTTAACGGGACTGCCGCCTACCGCGGGATTCATCGGCAAGCTTTACATATTTATTGCGCTTGTTGACGCGAAGATGATTGCCGTTGCGGTGATTGCGCTTCTGAACACTGTGGTTTCACTCTACTATTACATCCGCGTTCTGAAACATCTCTTCCTCTCGAAAGCGGAGAAAGAAACCCCGGTGGTAACCGTATCGATGCCTAACAAAGTTCTGGTTACATTCCTTTTCACAATTGTGCTGGTATTCGGTGTCTACTTCACTCCCCTTGTCGATGCCGCAAAAAGCTGCATGGTGCTTCTCGGATTATAAAATATTTTAATAGAAATGAAAAGCCGGCTTGAAGCCGGCTTTTTTTTTACCTCTGAATTAAATTTCACTTACAATTTTTTAGCCGCTTCTTCCTGCGCTTTATATTCGGCGTAATACGGTTTCTTGCTTCCTTCATAGCTGTCGATCTGAACGAGCACGCCTTCAAGCTTGCCGTTGATCAGATGAATTCTTCTCGTGGTCTTAAGTCCTATCGATTTACGCAGCTGCTGGTCTCCTGTATAGATGAACGCGCTGGTTCCCTTGCATCTCTGTTTCAGAAAATCGCCAAGTTCTTCATAAAGTTTTTTCACCTCTTCCAGTTCCCCCATTCTTATTCCGTACGGGGGATTTGTAATCAGCACGCCGTTCTCGAACAATTTTGTATGCTGAAACGGATGGCATGAGATATCAACGGCGTCCGAAAACGGGAGACGTGAAAGGTTCTCTTTTGCCACATCTATAACCTTTTGGGATTTGTCGCTCCCGGTAATAATTCCTTTAGGAAGAGGGCGTATATGTGAATCGCTTTCGTTTTTAATTTTTTCCCAGAGAGTTTTGTCGAAATCGGGGAGATAAAAGAATCCGAAATTTTTCCTCAGATACTGCGCCGGAATGCGGCAGTAGTGCATCAACGCTTCGCAGATGATTGTGCCCGAGCCGCACATGCAGTCCCATAACGGTTTCTCCCCGTCCCATTTGCTCAGACGTATTATCATCGCGGCTAAAGTTTCCTGCATAGGCGCTTCACCCGCTAGTAATCTGTATCCCCTTTTATGAAGCGACTCGCCGGATGTATCGATACTTAAAACGGCTTCATCCTTTTCGATATGAAGATTTATCCTCACATCGGGATTCACGGTATTAACATCCGGTCTTACTCCCCCGCTCACTTTTCTGAAATAATCCGCAATCCCGTCCTTAAGGCACTGGGAGGCGTAGAGGGAATTTGTAATCTGGCTTTTTGCAACGGATGCGGTTATGGAAAAGGTATTCTTAACCGAAAAAAATTTTTTCCATTGAATTTTATCGGCGGTTTTAATAAGTGTGTTCGTGTTAGGGCACTTAAATGTGATTAGGGGCGCCAGTACGCGGGAAATTAAGCGCGATCTGTAATTTATTCTGTAAAGAGCTTCTTTATCCGCGCTGAAATAAACTCCACGGTATGAAACTTTGCACTCTTTGGCGCCGAGCTCTTCCAGCTCCTCTTTGCAGAACTCTTCCATCATGCCGGGCACCTGCGCAAAGTAAGTGTTATCTTTCTGATAGTTGTACATGCATTTCCGTTATTAATTTCATTTTAAATTTACCTAATTATCTTCAGAATAAGTATTAATGAGGCGGAGGAATAAAAATTTCTCCCCCTATTCATTTTTTATCCTCTTCTCATGTATATTTGCCCAAGATTTTTAAACTTAATCCGGAGTGGAAGATGGTAAAAAAACTTTTCTGGCTGTCAATCGTATTACTCTTTGCAGTAAATGTTTCAAACGCTCAGACCGAAGCGCCCAAACACGCGGACGAAATAATGAAAGCGGCTTACAAAGAGGCTAAAGCCGCGGATAAAAATATCTTTCTCATATTCCACGCTACATGGTGCGGCTGGTGCAAAAGACTTGAAAAAGCAATGCAGAGCAATGAACTGAAAAAAATATTCGAGGATAATTTTGTTATTGTCCATTTAGATGTGGACGAGAGAGGCGAGAAGATTAAAGAGTTCGAGAATCCGGGGGGCAAAGAGCTGATGGCAAAATTGGGAGGCGAAAAATCGGGACTCCCCTTCTATGCATTCCTCACCTCAGCGGGAGCAAAGCTGAGCGATTCGAATGTAATGGAGAATAATCAGAATATCGGCTATCCCGGGAGCAAGGAAGAGATCGAGGCATTCACAAAATTACTCTCCGGCGCATCGATTAAGCTGGATGAAAATCAGATCGAAGCTGTCACCGACTATCTGGTTCAGAACGCGCCTAAACCCGCACCCGCAGCTCATTAAGCAATCCCCATAAAATAAAAAAGGGAAAGAGGTTAGCCTCTTTCCCTAATTATTCTTCTTAGCTAATAAGAATTATTCTGCTGCTTCAAAATCTCCGCTTTCACGTTTAGACTGCCATACTGCCCAGCCGATAGCTGCAAGACAGATCACTGCGGCAATTACTCCGACAACGAGCGAACCCGATTTGGGAGCAACTAAACCGAAATTCAGGACTAAACCAAGCGTGAGAAGGCTGACCATGTTCATAACTTTGATCAGAGGATTGATTGCCGGTCCTGCGGTGTCTTTCAACGGATCGCCGACCGTATCGCCTGTTACAGCAGCTTTATGAGCTTCAGAACCCTTGCCGCCGTAGATGCCGTCTTCAATCATCTTCTTCGCGTTATCCCATGCGCCGCCCGCATTTGCCATGAATACTGCAAGCAATTGACCGACTAAGATCATTCCCGCTAAAAATCCTCCTAATGCGTAAGGACCTAATAAGAATCCAACCAGCATCGGGGTCATTATCGCCAGAAGTCCGGGACCAACCAATTCCTTCTGAGCTGTAACTGTGCAGATATTAACAACGCGTCCGTAATCCGGTTTCTTTGTACCGGCCCAGATCTCTTTATCGCGGAACTGAATGCGGCATTCCTGAACGATATAGTACGCTGCGCGTCCTACCGCTCTGATAAGCATCGAGCTGAATAAGAACGGAACCGCGCCGCCGATCAAAAATCCGATGAACACAACAGGATTTGCGACCGTCAGTTTTCCCGCTTCGGCTATGTATTGAGGAACGCTCAATAAATTTACTTTATCCTCGCTGCCTACTGCAATGATTGCAATAAAGCTTGAGAAGAGTGATACCGCGGCGATAACTGCGGAGCCGATTGCGATACCTTTGGTTTCTGCTTTGGTTGTATTTCCTACCGCATCAAGATCAGCAAGAATTTGTCTTGCTCTCTTGTAACTGCCCGGAGCTTCTTTTTCCATCTCTTCTTTATTATATCCCATTTCACCAATACCGTTTGCGTTATCCGCTACCGGTCCGAATACGTCCATTGAAATGGTATTGCCTGTAAGCGTGAGCATTCCAATACCGGTCATAGCAACGCCGTATGCTATAAAGAGAGGCGGCGTGCCCGCATAAGTAAGAACCGATAAGAAGATTGCAACAGCGATAACAAGTATCATAGCAACTGTGCTTTCATAACCTACCGCAAAGCCCTGAATAATATTTGTAGCGTGCCCTGTTGTACATGCTTTAGTAAGACTTTTTACAGGCGCATGGCTTGTATGTGTATAATAACTTGTTACTTTATTCAATCCGACCGCAAGGAACACACCTATTAACGCGGTGAGTGCCGGACGCAGATCGAGTCCCTGAATTCCGAAGTTAGCGAACCAGGGAAGATTGTTCGGATCCACTGCCCAGAAGCCGAGGCTTTTAAGTTCGGCTAATTTTGCAACGCCGAAATATTCAGGAGTAAAGTGGAGGTAGCTGAATCCGAGAATAAAAAATCCTGCGACGCTTATAAAAGATCCGATCCAGAAGCCGCGGTGAACGCTTTTCAATGCAGTATCGGAAGTATCGTTAGCGCCTGCTTTAACTGTGTATGTGGAGATGATGGATCCAAGAACGCCTATTCCGCGCACGAGGAGTGGGAAGATAACGCCTTTGTGTCCGAATGTGGACATACCGAGGATCATTGCGGCAACGATTGTAACTTCATAGCTTTCAAAAATATCTGCGGCCATACCTGCGCAGTCGCCAACGTTATCGCCTACGTTATCGGCGATTGTAGCGGCATTGCGCGGATCGTCTTCGGGAATATCTTTTTCAATTTTGCCAACAAGGTCTGCGCCTACGTCAGCAGCTTTTGTATAGATACCGCCGCCCACTCTCATGAAGAGGGCTAATAATGTACCGCCGAATCCAAAACCGAGAAGAGCTTCATAAGCGAGATCTCCGAACAGTAAGAAGATCAATGTTCCGCCCAGAAGGCCCAATCCGTCTGTAAGCATACCGGTAATTGTTCCGGTTCTGTAGCCAAGCTGCATAGCTTCGCCGTAGCTTCTCTTTGCCGCGGTAGCAACTTTAAGGTTTCCGATTGTAGCCAGACGCATTCCAACAAATCCAACGAGCCAGCTGAAGATAGAGCCTATTAAGAAGGCGCCGGAACGTCCCCATCTGAACGCGTTTTCACTTCCCGTATATGTAACGAAAAGAAGCACGGTTATAATTACAATGAGGGGCCCGATTTTTTTGAACTGGGCAGAAAGGTATGCATTTGCGCCTTCGCGGACTGCGGCGGCAATCTCCTGCATCTTCTTTGTGCCGCTGTCTGCCTTGGTAACCTGTTTTACCAGCAGGAGCGCATATAGAAGACCGGCTATTGCAATTACCAGTACGGTAAGCAGAGCGCCGATTTCGAGCTGCGTGTATTTAGGATCGGAGAAGAGTGAGAATGGTACAAATTTCTTAGCTTCTTCTACAACCTGCGTAGTTGATGATTGCGAAGAACCAGGCATCCAGATAAATCCGGCTGCAAAAAAGATCATCATTAAGATGAGATAATTGCGCCGGGTAGCTCTGGATTTGAGGAATTTTTTAAACCGATTCATATTTTACCCGTAATTCAGTTAGAAATAAAGTGATTTATGATGTTGATGAATTTAAAATCGTCCCGGAAGGATGCATAGCGAGAAAAATTTTGGGTGTAAAATTTTTGCACTAAGACTGGGATCCTGAATTTTTTTGATTAAAAGTGATAGCCGCGTTCGAAACAATATCTATGAGTCTGCACCTGAAAACCAGCGCCAAATTTAGACTTCGTTTCTCTGGTGGCCAAAACTATCATTTTTATGAATAAATTTCAATCAAAATTACCTCTTCTCTTCCCTACTTCGCGGGACTTTTGAAGTATTGCGTTATCTGTTTTGAAAGATTCGGTTTATAATTTAATTGTAAAAACAATTTGATAAACTTAAACCAATCTCTTAATTTGCGTCTGCACCGGGGATCCTCTTCAATCTCTAACCCATTAGATAAAAAATAAGTC
>JAKAMT010000027.1 GCA_021812705.1 Bacteroidota bacterium
ATTTTGACCTGCACTTATCTGTTAATCGGTTCATCTAATATATCAAAGAAACTTATCTCTTTTGAAGATATATTCGACTAACCATTTGTCTTTCACTTTTTTCATGTCGATATGATTTTTTTTTGCGGGCACATTGGGGCAGTTCTTTGTGTAATAAATTTTTCCCGTCACGCCGTCTTTTTCCAGTTCAAACTTGTCGATAGTAAACGAGCACTTTGTATCATCGGTAACGTTATCCTGTTCATCCATTTTTCTTATCATCCAGGAGATCTGGTCTTCGCTTCCTTCGCAGGCACACAGTTTGCACGCTCCGTACCAATCGCCTTTGAAATATAATTCAAGAAATTTTTGCGCTACTTCCTCGGGTTTTGAATAATCGATGCTCCCTTCCTGAGCTTCGATGTTGGTGAAAAACAAAAATGAAACGAAATAAAATATGACCCGTTTCATGACCGGCTCCGAATTGATTTATTTAATGATATGATTATCCGCGCAGATGGAAAATTGAAAGGATTATCAGGTGGTATGTTTTGTCGTACTTTCATAATGGCTGCAAAACCACTTTTGTACGCCCTTAATATAGTTAATGGTTAAATAAACTTCACTTCATTAATTATTCCTTTAATCCTGGTATCCAATGAAAATTCAGTTGCCGAAATTATATGTGAGACTGAACCAGGGAGCAAATGAGCCCCCCTTAGCATTTTTATTTAAAGGTGTTAAAATTGCCGCGTCTCCCGTGATGTGCTTTCCTATCACTCTGAATCCCAGCATTACAAGAGTAAAATTTGCTCCTACAGGCGTCCACGTTTCTGAAAGCAGTTTAAAATTCCTTCCTACTTTAAGATCGCCGCCGAGAATAATTATCGGCTTTTGAGAATAATTTTCACCGGAAAAGCCCCAGCCCAATCCGAACGAAAGGTTCTTTTCGGTATCGCCGAGCGTTGTCATCGTGTAGATGATTCCCAATCCTTGATTAAGATCTAACTTGTCGGCTTTTGTCTGGCTCATGTAAAAAATACCTGCTGCAGCATCCAAATTTTCAGAATGCAGAGCTGTAACTTTAGGCGAAAAATAATAGATCTGCCGCTCGGCGCCCGGCAATAAAGAAATTCCCCCTCCAAGAGTTAAAAAATTTCCGATGCCGATCGCCGCAAATGGAAAAAGCAGTTCATTCAATTGAACGTAACCGTGCCATGGTTTCAAAGCCCGTGCCGTTGGAAAAATTATCAGCCTGTTCAAATTCTCGTCCGAGTAATTAATTAATGTTGTATCGATTTTTTCTGCGGCTTTTTTGGACGCGGCATTTTGTCTTCTCAAAAAATCGGAATCCTCGTAAGAAACTACTTCCCTTATATCATCCTTTAGAATTCTGATTTTATTTTTTTCGAGGGTGAGAATGTTTAAAAATTTGCTCTCGTTGGATTCAATTACACAGACATACTCTGTGTTGTCTTTTAGAGTAATGACAAGAACTTTGGTTTTTGAAGTGTCGTTTTGGGCATTGGAATTTACGAACGGGATCAGAATAAAAGTTATGATAAAGAATCTTGCGGTTTTCATTTTTCCCCCGCGGCAAATTTTAAGTTAGTGAGATGTTTCTTTCAGTCCAAGTATAGAAATTGGAACGACAAAAAGAAACAGAAAAGCTGATACCGCAAAAGGGAATGCTGCTCCCATATTCGAAACTACAATTCCGGATAATATTGAACCGCTCAAACTGCCGACCGTGCTGAAACTTGAGCCGATTCCAAAAATTCCCGACTTCCTTTCCCGATCGATATTTCTTGTTAATATAGTATAGATCAATGGAAGGATAAGCCCCAATGAAAATCCTGATACAGCAAGCAGAACTGATAATGATAATATCGACGAAGCATACATTATCAGAAATGATGAAGCCGATGCCATTAATATTGTAAGAATGAAAAATGTTCTTAAATTTTTTCTTTCAGAGAATTTGCCGAACAGCGCGGATGATAGTGCCGAAAAAGCGCCGTATATGCCTAATAATATTCCCGTCGTTGCAGAGAGGCTTCCTTCAAAATGAAGCGACTGAATAAAAAGCGAAAAGGTGGGACGAAGCAGAGAAACGCTTAAAGAGTAGATGAGCAAAAATAATCCGCATGACAAGAGTACTTTTTTATCTAACAGGTATTTTATGTTGTTTGTGATCGAATAGAAAGATTTCGTTTCAGGTTCAAATTTTTCCTCACGCACAAAAATTAAAACTATAATGCCTGCTAATGCGGAAGAGATTCCGACCAGATAAAAAACTTCACGGTAACCGAATACAGCAGCCAAAATTCCGCCTATCACCGGTCCTGTCACATTCCCCGCGCTGTTGGCAAATTGTATCATCCCGAGTGCGTAAGAACTTTTTTCTTCCGGAGTATTGGCCGCTGTAAGGGAAACGGCGGCGGGATAAAATCCGCCGAGAGCTTCCTGAAGAGATGAGAAAATGAACAGCATTAAAAGGTTGGCGGAGATTCCCATCAGCATCTGAGATGCCGCAAAACCGAACACTGCCAGCAGAGTCATTAATTTTCTTCCGAACCGGTCGCCGAATGATCCCCACAAAGGCGTTGTAAAAAAGGAAACAATGAAGGGCGCAGCAAATATCCATCCGCTCCATAACGCGGTGCTCTCAAAATTGGTTTTTCCCAGATCTTGTATGAAGAGCGGAAGAAACGGAATTAAACTTCTGCTCCCTGCGCGGTAAATGAATTGACTCACACCTAATGCAGTTAAATTTATTTTCCAGACCTCAGATCTGTTCATCCAATGCCTAAATTTTTATACTACTAATTAAGTTTTTGATTTCCGCATTTCAAAGTGTTAATTTTTTTGTGTGCAATCGGCTTGTAAAGTGAAAATTTATGGAAAATCAAAAGCCGCGGTTGAAATGTCAACTGACAAAAAAATGATAAAATTCCTTTTCAATAGTGAATGGTTGGAAACTTCCGTTTCTCCCGCTTCAGTCCTCCTCGATTTCATTCGCAATGAAAAAAGACTAACCGGAACAAAGGAAGGATGCCGCGAAGGCGACTGCGGCGCCTGTGCCGTTTTGATTGGAGAACTCCGCTCCGGAAAAGTTAAATATAAAGTCGTGAACTCATGCCTGGTACCAATGAGAGATCTTCACGGAAAACATCTGGTTACTGTTGAATCCCTTAATCAGGATGAACTTACTCCCATTCAATTGACCGTGGCAGAAGAGGGGGGCACGCAATGCGGATTCTGCACGCCGGGATTTGTAATCTCCATGACGGGCTATTTTTTGAATAACAAAAAATTAGATCTGCAGGAAGCAATGGATTCTCTTGGCGGAAATATATGCCGCTGCACCGGTTATGCCGGAATTGAAAGAGCGGTGAAAAAATCGATTGAAATCTATGAACAGTCGGGAGAATCAAAAGATCATTTAACAAAATTGATCGACGCTAAATTTGTTCCATCCTTTTTTAAGTCCGTGCCCAAACTGCTGGCAGGGATAGACGCTCCAAAAGCAAAACAGAAAGTATCCGAAATCTTTATCGGCGGCGGAACCGATCTCTACGTTCAGAAGTGGGAAGAATTATCGGGTGCTGATTACAAAATTCTTTCCGGTTCCAATATTCCTGATGATATAAATCTGTCCGGAAACAAAATCAGAATCGGCGGCGGAGCAACAATACAGCAATTAATCGATTCGGCGGTTATCAAAAAATATTTTCCGTTAATTCAAAACGATCTTCAATTATTCGGGTCACTTCCTATCCGGAACAGAGCTACTGTTGCGGGTAATATTGTAAATGCATCGCCGATCGGGGATTTGACAAATATTCTGCTGGTTCTGGATGCGGGACTGATTCTGAAATACGGAAAGACTAACCGTCAGATTAGTCTCCGCAAATTTTTTCTGGATTATAAATTGACGGATAGAAAGAAGAATGAACTGATTGAGTGGATCCTTCTGCCGGTTCCTCAAAAAGAATTTTATTTCAACTTCGAAAAAATATCCAAGCGGAAATATTTAGATATAGCAAGCGTCAACAGTTCGATAGCACTGATAACTAAAAAGAATAAAATAATTAAAGCCGGCATCTCGGCCGGAGGGGTGAGCCCTGTACCACTGTTTCTCAAAAAAACTTCCGCATTTTTGAAAGATAGACTGATTGCAACGGAAACAGTAAGAGAGGCAGCTAAAATTGCGCTTTCAGAAATTTCACCTATAAGCGACGCACGCGGATCTGATCGGTACAAGAGACTGCTTCTAAGACAGCTTATATACGCTCATTTTTTAATTCTCTTTCCTTCACAAATTGATGAAACCGCGTTAATAAGAGGAGCGAGAGAATTATGAAAAATTTGTACGATTCAATAAAACATGTGAGAGGCGAATCTCAATTCATAGACGATCTTCCGGTTCAGGAGGGAACACTTTTCGGCGCGGTCTATTATTCTAATATTGCGCACGGAAAAATTTTAAAATTGGATTTTTCTGAAGCGCTTAAGATGAACGGCGTGGCTGGAATAATTTCCGCGAAAGATATTCCGGGAGAAAACCAGATTGGCGGTGTAATCCGGGATGAAAATCTCTTTGCCGAAGAGACTCTCCATTTTATAGCGCATCCTATTGCATTAGCGGTTGCGGATAGTTATTTGAACGCCCGCGCTGCTTTGAAAAAAATAAAAATTGTAGTGCAGAAGCTTCCCCATATTCTTGATCCGCGCGAAGCTGCAGTTAAAAATGAATTAATAATTCCTCCGCGAAAATTTGAACTGGGAAATGTGGATGAAGCCTGGAAGGATTGCGAATACATTATTGAAGGAAAAGTTGAAAGCGGCGGACAGGAGCATCTTTACCTTGAAACTCAGGGCGCGTATTCGTTCAAAACTGAAAGCGGCGGTATAAAAATATTTTCTGCGACCCAGGCACCTACAGCGGTTCAAAGAACAGTCGCCAATATTCTTAATCTGCCTATGAACAAGATCGAAGTTGATGTTCAGCGTCTGGGCGGCGGATTCGGCGGCAAGGAAGATCAGGCTACTGCCTGGGCATGCATGAGCGCGCTTGCCGCATATAAATTAAACCGGCCGGTGAAACTGATTCTGAAGAGGCAGGATGATATCCGCTTGACCGGCAAACGTCATCCGTATTCATCGGATTATAAAATCGGCCTCGACAGAGAAGGAAAAATTTTAGCATACGAAACTGTCTATTACCAGAACGCTGGCGCATCTGCAGATCTTTCAACGGCAATATTAGACAGGACGCTTTTCCACTGCACCAACAGTTACTTTATTCCGAATGTAAGAGCAGTCGGATTAAGCTGCAGAACCAACCTGCCGCCAAACACGGCGTTCCGTGGATTCGGCGGACCGCAGGGCATGTTTGTAATTGAATCCGCAATTCACAAAGCAGCCGCGGTTCTGAAAAAAGAACCCGTCGAAATTCAGAAACTGAATCTGCTTGATGAAGGAGATGAATTCCCATATGGACAAAAAACATTTAACTGCAGCGCAAAAAAAAGTTTTGAGGATCTGGACAGATTATATCCGCTCAAAGATATACTGCGAGAGACCGATGAATTTAATGCGCGGAACACACTTGTAAAAAAAGGATCGGCTGTAATGCCCATCTGCTTCGGAATCTCTTTTACAACAACCTTCCTTAATCAGGCATCTGCGCTTGTCCATATATACACAGACGGAAGCGTGAGCATAAACACTGCCGCGGTCGAAATGGGACAGGGTGTTAACGAGAAGATGAAAAGAATCGCCTCACGAGTTCTGAATATTGCAGAATCGAGAATTAAAATAGAATCGACTAATACATCGCGTGTATCAAATACTTCTCCAACCGCGGCAAGCAAAGGTACAGACCTTAACGGTTTTGCCGTTATAGATGCGTGTACAATTCTTAAAGAACGGTTGAGCAAAGTAGCCGCAGAAGAATTTGAAGAAAATGATCTTTCTGCAATATATTTTAAAAATGAAAAAGTTTTTTATGAAGGAGAGCCGACTAATTTAACATTTGCTGATATAGTTAAGAAAGCCTATTCAAAAAGAGTAAGCTTAACAGCGCAGGCGCATCATTCAACCCCCGAGATCAACTTTGATGCGAAAATAAATAAAGGTCATCCCTTCTCTTATCATGTTTACGGAGCTGCGGTAGTTCAGGCAACGCTCGACTGCCTGCGCGGTACGTATGAAATAGATTCCGTAAAAGTAGTTCACGATTTCGGAGAATCGTTCCATCCGGTGATCGACTTAGGACAGGCCGAGGGTGGAATATTGCAGGGGCTTGGCTGGATGACGATGGAAGAGTTGAAATGGAACGAGGAGGGAAAATTATTGACCGACGCGCTTTCTACCTATAAAGTGCCTGACATCCATTCTATGCCGCGGGAATTAAAAATACACTTCTTGGAAAAATCGCAGAATGATTTCGGGCCGCTACGTTCCAAAGCGGTAGGGGAACCCCCTTTTATGTACGGCATTGGCGCTTATTTTGCACTTGCGAACGCAATGAAAGCTTTTAAACCGGATCTCGAAATAAATTATACCGCTCCGCTCACTCCGGAGAATGTTTTATTAACACTTTACAACAATACGATTAATTAGGAGTTTTAATGCACAACTGGTCGTGGCAAATTGAAAACGAAGAATATTTGGAAAGAACAATTCAGAGATGCAGAGAAAAAAATATCTTACTCCCAAAATTCAGTCAGCTTAAAAATCCCGAAACAATTCCCCAGTCAATCCAGAACAAATTGGAAAAAGTAGGATTGGAAGAGATTAATCCGCTGAACCTTTTCAGAATTAACTGGCGCAACGATTCTGCAACCGGGAAAATAGGGGGAATCAATTATCTGGAAATTCCAAGAGAGATCACCGGAATAAAAGCGAGAGTTGTAGGCCTGGTTGGAAAATTTTTCCCGACCGGGGCGCATAAAGTAGGCGCCACCTACGGATGTTTGGCTCCCTACATGATAACCGGAAGATTCAATCCTGAATATCATAAAGCGGTGTGGCCTTCGACCGGAAATTTCTGCCGCGGCGGAGTTTTTAATTCGCGACTGCTCTCAGTTCATGGTGTTGCAATTCTTCCTGAAGAGATGAGCCGGGAACGGTTCGACTGGCTCAAAAACATGGGCGCGGAAATTTATGCCACTTACGGTTGCGAAAGCAATGTGAAAGAGATCTACGATAAATGCCACGAACTAGTGGCTAAAAGCGGAGAGTATCTTATCTTCAACCAGTTTGAGCAGTTCGGAAATTCCGTCTGGCATTATGAAGTCACCGGAGGCACAATCGAAGAACTGTTCAATCAGATAAAAAAATCAAACAGCAGACTAAGCGGGTATGTGAGCGCAACGGGATCAGCGGGTACAATTGGCGCCGGAGATTATCTCCGCGAAAAATTTCCGCACTTAAAAGTTGCGGCGACAGAAGCGCTTCAGTGCCCTACACTTTTGATGAACGGATACGGCGCGCACAGAATTGAAGGAATAGGAGATAAACATATTCCATGGATACACAATGTTAAAAACACAGATGCTGTATGCGCAATTGATGATGAAGATCCGCTCAGAATTCTGCGCCTGTTTAATGAACCGGAAGGGAAAAAATGGCTGCGTGAAAAAGGGATAGGCGATGAAACAATTTCCAAACTACCCTGGCTCGGAATCTCATCAATAAGCAATATCCTCAGCTCTATTAAACTGGCAAAATATTTTGAGATGAATGAAGACGATATAATTTTTACAATCTTCACCGACTCCAAAGAGATGTACAATTCACGTCTTGATGAAATGAATAACGAGTTCGGAAATTATTCGGTCAGGCAGGCAGAAGTTGACTGGACAAGCTGCGTTAAAAAACAGTCTGTGGATTATTTCCGGGAATTGAATTACAATGATAAAAAGCGGATCCACAACCTAAAATATTTTACCTGGGTGGAACAGCAGGGAAAAACCGTCGAAGAACTGAATTCACAGTGGTATGACGAAAATTACTGGAAGGAAAGATTTTCTGTCGCGCCCGAGTGGGATAATCTGATAGAGAAATTCAATCAGCAAGTGGGATTAAAAATAGATTGAGATGACAAAGAAATCAGCAATAATTGAAAATGCCTGGCTGTGTCCTTTCATTGAAGGGGAGATATATCCTCTATTCGGAGATTTAATAATTTCCGGAGGAGTGATAACGAAGATACGATCAAAAAGTTTTCAGACTTATTTGAAAAATCCCGACAAGGTCGAAAAAAATTCTTTCAACGCGCACGCAAGAGTTGTCACAATTCCCCTTGTAAATTTTCATGATCATATCTATTCCCGTTTGGCAAAGGGTCTTCCGTTAAAGGGAGATTTCGGGAATTTTCAAAATGTTCTTCACAATCTATGGTGGAAATTAGACCGGGCGTTAGACGAAGATATGATTACCGCCAGCGCAAAAATGGCTGCTGTGGAATCCATAAGAAACGGCGTTAGTTATATATTCGATCACCATTCGTCGCAGAGCTGCATTCCGGGCAGTCTCTCTCTGATCAGCAAGGCGATGAATGATTTTGATTTGCGCGGCGTTCTCTGTTTTGAAAGCACTGACCGGAACGGAACCGAAAAGGCAATTGAGGGTCTGAATGAAAATAAAAATTTTCACACCTTGCAGTTGAACGGAGATTTTTACGGAATGCTGGGTCTGCACGCTTCATTCACTCTTTCGGATGATCTATTGACTGAAGCCCACCGCATTCAGAGACAATTTGATCTCGGCATTCATATCCATGTGGCCGAGGATGAATGCGACAATAAACTGAGTCTGGAATTTACCGGAAAGAAGCCGGTCCGCAGGCTGCGCAATTTCAAACTGATAAATTCAAAAAGCATTTTAGTCCACGGCGTTCATCTGAACAAAAATGATTTTTTGAAAATCAGTGAGGCGGACGGCGCGATTGCATTCTGCCCCGATTCCAACCTTAACAATTCGGTCGGACTTCCTGAATTCGGAGAGATTCCCAAGAGCATTCCATTCTTGATTGGAACAGACGGAATGCATTCGAACGTAGCCCGTTCCATGAAACAGCTTTTCTTGCTGAGCAGAGGACAGGAGAACAGTTTCGACGATTCCACTCTGTTGGTAAAAAAAATCTATTCGGATCAGATAAATTTTGCCAAAAAATATTTTCATGATTTCCCCCAATTAAATCAGGGGGATTTGGCGGATCTAGTGATATGGGATTATGTGCCCCCCACGCCTTTGACAAAGGAAAATTTATGGAGTCATTTGATTTACGGTATATTGGAGTATCCTGTTCATAGCGTCCTGAGAAAAGGAGAATTCCTGCTCAAGAATTTTCAACTGATGAATCATGATGAAAACAAGATCAGGAATGAGATCTTTCTGCAGGGGGAACGATTGTTCAACAAAATGGCTGGTATGAGATAAATCTGATGAGCGAAGAATTTTCTGTAGTCGGAAAAAAAATTATACGCGAAGACGGAGTTGAAAAAGTAACCGGCCGCGCTAAATTTGCGGACGATTATAAATTTCCCGGAATGCTTCACGCGGTGATGGTAAGAATAAATGAAGCGCATGCGAAGATAAATGAAATAGATTTCTCCGCACTTGAAAATGAACCGGCGGTTTCAATAGTCTCTGCCTCGGATGTCCACGGCTCCAAGAAAGTCGGAATGATTAAAAATGATCAGCCGGTTTTCTGCAGTGAAAAAGTTGTAACCCCGGGCGACGTTGTGGCAATGCTTGTCGGCGAATCGGAATCGAAACTCAGATCTCTTCTTCCTGAAATAAAAATCGATTACACTCCTCTTCCGGTTTTAACAGATCCGGAAAAATCACTCAATAAAAATTCGGTGCTTATCCATCCGGAAACCGGATCGAATTTGATTGTGCATCACCCGCTCCGCAAAGGCGATGTGGAAAAAGGATTTGAAGAGAGCGATGAAATTCTGGAGCAGACATATAAAACGCAGCTTATAGAGCACGCATACATAGAACCGGAGGCGGTGGTGGCAATCCCCCTCGGATTCTCCGAAGGGATTAAAATTATCGGAAGCATTCAAAATCCTTTCACCGCAAGAAAATTTGTCGCAAACGTCTTGAACTATCCGCTGGCAAAAGTCCGGGTCCAGCAGGCTCATCTTGGCGGATCGTTCGGAGGCAAGGACGATACAATGTGCATCCTCTCCGCGCGAGCGGCTGTTGCAGCTATTAAAACCAACCGGCCTGTTAAAATAAAATATACTCGCGAAGAATCCGTCCTCGAATCATACAAACGGCATCCGTACATACTTAAATATAAAGTCGGCTACAATCTGAACGGTAAAATAAAAGCAATGAAGATCGACATTCTGGCAGACGGAGGCGCGTATGCATCCATGAGCCCGTTTGTAACCTGGCGGTCTGTAGTGCAGGCATCTGGTCCATATGAAATTGAAAATGTTCAGACAGATGTGAGAGCGGTTTATACGAACAACCCTTATACCGGAGCAATGCGGGGATTCGGTTCTCCGCAGCCGATCTTTGCCCAGGAATCTTTGATGGACGAAATCGCTTCGCGGCTTGGAATCTCTCCCGACGAAATAAGAAGGATCAACGGATTTAAAAACGGTTCTGTTACCGCTACAGGACAGATATTAAAAGATCATGATGTTAATCTTAAAAAAGTTTTGGACGTCGCGTGCGGCAACACTGATTTTATAACAAAATGGAAAAGCAACAGAGATCAGAAAATATTTTCTTTGAAATACGATCCGTCAAATCCAATTCTGAAAGACAACCAATTTATCGATCCGCCGGAAAATATCAGAAAGGGAATCGGTCTTGCAGTCAGTTTTCGAGGCTGCTCTCTGGGCGCAGAGGGAATTGATGCGGCATCAGCATATTTATCAGTGCAGAATGACGGAAGCATCTATCTCGACTGCGGCTTGGCAGAAAACGGTCAGGGTTTGAGAACAACATATTCCATTATCGCGGCTGAAGTGCTCGGTGTTTCAGCAGAAAAAATTATTTATCTCGAACTGGATACCGGAATTACACCGGAAAGCGGACCGACTGTTGCGTCACGCGCAACTTTGATGGGAGGAAGCGCTGTTAAAAACGCCGCAGAAATATTACGCGACCGCTTGATAAATCTGATAAAAGAGGAATTCAAACTTGGCGGCGAAGATGTGATTTCATTCAGGGATGATTTGGTGTTCTCGCGGAAAAAAGGATTGATTACAAAGTTCACCGATCTCTGTAAACTTGCCGCTTCACGCGGAATAAATTTATCGGCTATCGGCTGGTACAAAAGTCCCAAGGTTGATTGGAACGAAGAGAATGGACAGGGAGACGCCTACTTCACTTATGTTTACGGATGCCAGATCGCAGAGGTCAGCGTAAATGTTTCAACCGGCGAAGTTTATATTGATAAAGTAACCGCCGTGCACGATCCGGGAAAAGTTATTAACAAACTCGGCGCAGAAGGGCAGGTTTACGGAGGCGTTACACAAGGCGCCGGATACGGAATTTTTGAAGAAGTGACCGCAGATAACGGATTTATACGCGAACTTAATTTTGATACTTATACAATTCCAACAAGTATGGATATAGGTGAAATCAAACCGGTGTTTGTGGAAGGAAAGGAAAATTACGGTCCCTGGGGCGCTAAATCTTTGGGCGAACCTACACTTGAACTTACTGCGGCGGCAATTGCAAACGCAGTTTCAAACGCGGTAGGAAGAAGATTTTATAGTCTGCCTCTGAATCTGGAAGAAATTATTTTGAATAAAAAATTGCGTCCTGCCGGAACTAAAAGAGGGAGCTCATTATGATCCCCTCGCTCAATGTTATCTTTCCGAAAAATTTGAATGAAGCTTTGTCCCTTCTTTCAGATAATTCCGACTCTTCCAAAATTATCGCCGGCGGTACTGATATAATACCCGGTCTCAATCAGGAACTGAACAGATTCAAGGAAATCAAAAATTTAATCGATGTGAATCAGATCCCTGAACTGAAAGGAATCATAAGAAGTAAGGAAAAAATTTCAATCGGTGCTGCGGAGACTTTTTCAGATATTCTTCAAAATGATACTGTAAGGGAATTGTTCCCGCTTCTCTGGAAAGCGGCATCAGGAGTGGGAAGCGTTCAGATAAGAAACAGAGCTACGATTGCCGGAAATTTTGTGAACAATGCGCCGTGCGCAGACAGCGTGCCTGCACTGCTGATTTATAATGCTACTTTGGAAATCGAATCGCTAAGTTCAAAAAAAGAAATTTCTTTGAATGAGTTTCTGAGCGCGCCTTATCGGACTAAGTTGAACAGAGACGAAATTGTAACTAAAATCAATATTCCATTTGCGGATAAAAATTTTACGGGTGAGTTTTTTAAACTCGGAAGAAGAAGAGCCGTTGCAATCAGCAGAATAACCCTTGCACTGCTCGTTGACTGGCGCGATTCGGTTATCAATGAAATCAGGATTGCATCCGGAGCGGTTACGCCTATTGGTGCACGTTTCTTTGAACTCGAAAAATATTGCTCCGGAAAAAAAGCAGACGATCAGTTTAAAAAAGATCTCTCCAGAAAATTGGCAGAACAGATTATAAAAGTTACCGGACTGCGCTGGTCAAGCGAATACAAACTGCCAGTCGTACAGCAGGTCTGTTATCAGATGCTTAAAAATATCGAAAGCCAGCATGAGTATGGGATTTAATTTACTACTTTAATTAATAGCGCTGTTTATATAATGAAAATGAAAGTTGAATTTAAATTGAACGGAGCAAATGTTTCGGTGTTTGCAGAACCGAATAGAAGGCTGATAGATCTTCTGCGCGAAGAATTCGAACTCACAGGGACTAAAGAAGGATGCGGCGTGGGAGAATGCGGCGCATGTACAGTGCTGATGAACGGCAGAGCGGTTAATTCATGCCTGGTGCTGGCGGTTCAGGCGGCTGGAAACGAAATAACCACAATTGAAGGAATTGCGAACGGCGATTTGATAAATCCGCTTCAGAAAAATTTTCTTGAATTCGGCGCTGTTCAGTGCGGATTCTGCACGCCCGGAATGGTTCTCTCTGCCTCGGCTCTGCTCGATAAAAATCCGGACCCCACTGAAGATGAAATAAAAGAAGCTGTTGCTGGAAATTTGTGCCGTTGCACAGGGTACAAACAAATCATCGAAGCTGTAAAAGAAACTGCCAGGCTGAGCCGCAAAAATTAACTGCGAATATGATAGCTTCGATTTTAAATCGATAACAGATACGAGTAGTTTTTCTTTATTGCCTTAATCAATTCAATGGCTTTATTTATTTCGCCGCTTTTTTCAAATGCCGAATCATTTATTGTGTCCGCTTCGCTGAATACTATATTTTCCTCTTTGCCTCTTATCCTTAAGCGGCACAACTTATTTCCGCCCGTCTTTTTGAAATAGAATCCGTCATTGCTGCCGGCCTCAAAATCTTTTTCGGCACTAAAGTATGTCAGCTTCGCTTTATAAGGTGCCCCGTTGTAAGGACAAAAAGTTTCGCAGTTGCCGCATTCATTGCAAAGGCTGTCCAGATGAACAATCTGATTTATGTCCTTCATCAACGATGATTTTGTTATGATTGGAATATTTGCGCGGTTGGGGCAAACTTCGACGCATTTGTTGCACAATAAATTGCATCCGAGGCATCTTACAGATTCCGAATGAAGATTGCTTAAAGATTCGTGGCTGATTATTCCTTTTCTGGATTCGTATGCGTCAATTACATTCCTTCCGTCAATAAAATAATTTTCGTTTTTTACTTCCGCAGAAGAGGCTTTTTCCTTCCGGATTATCGCGTCTGCACTCTTTCTTCCGTCTGCAATTGCCTGCACAACAGTGGAAGGGCCTCTTAAAAAGTCTCCGCCGATGAATACATTTTCCAAATTCGTCTCGTTGCTCTCAGAAATATTTTTGGAAGCAGCAACGATGCCGTTCATTTCGAGCAGTGCCGTATCTGCATGCTCGCCAACAGCAGAGATAAGCGAGTCGATCTGCAGTTCGATGAATTCATCTCTAAGTGGAACGGATATTCGCCTTCCGTCTTTTCCAATCTCACCAAGTTCCATCCTCTGGCATTTCAAAATTCCATTCTCAAAATTCGCCGGCTGCAGGAGTTCTAAAAATTCAACCCGATCATCAAGTGCCGCATAGAATTCTTCTTTGTCTGCAGGCATCTCTGTTCTGGATCTTCTGTAGATCAAATATACATTTTCAACGCCGCCGCATCTTTTTGCCGCACGCGCGCTGTCCATCGCGGAGTTTCCGCCCCCAATAACAGCGACGGTTTTTCCGAGCCGAAGGTTTTTTTCTTCACGGAAATCTTTAAGAAAAGGAATCGCATCAAAAATATTTTCACCTTCCAGTTCCAAATTATTTGGAAGATCTGCGCCTACCGCGATGTAAATGTATTTATAACCCTCTCTCTTTAACTTCTTGATTGAAAAATCCGGCTCGGCTCCGAATATAAATTTGATGCCGTGCCGTTCAATGAATTCAATGTCTTTTTGAATTGCCTCTTCTGGCAGCCTGAATTTTGGAAGCACATTTTTTACAATTCCTCCGGCGTTCATCTCTTTTTCAAAAATCGTAACATCAAAACCGGATTTAGCTAAAAAATAAGCCGCAGAAAGTCCGGAAGGGCCCGCGCCTATGACAGCAACCTTGATATTGTCGGCATCGGCAGTAAAATTATTTTTAAATTTTGCGATGTAGGAGTCGAAGCCTTTTAAAGCGGCTTCTGTTTTCAGTGCCCGTATCAGTACCGGTTCATCATAATCCCAGCGTGTGCAGTGATACATGCACTGATGATCGCAGATATATCCTGTAATGTGCGGAAGCGGATTTTTGGAAACTATCAACTCATAAGCATCTTCATAACGCTCCTCTTCAACAAGTTTTATATATGAAGCCACATCCTGATGGATCGGGCACGCCTGCTGGCATGGCGCCATAAAGCAGTCGAATAGAGGAATCTCTTCCGCTGTTTTGATGCTCTCAATCTGCCGCTTCTCTTTCGAATAAAATTTATTCCGGAGGGATCTGCCGGCAAGAGCGCTTAGTTCATCTAAGTCAATCTTCTTGACGGAAGATTCTTGTTGCTTTACGGTATCAGCATATTTCGAAATTTCATTCAGCCTGAAATATCCTCCCGGTTTTAGCAAATCTGTCGCCAATGTGACCGGAGCAATTCCGGCAGAGAGAATGTCGTGGATATTCTCCGAATTTGCTCCACCGGAATAGGAAATGTTTATATCACCGTTGAATTCGGCCGCGATTTTATTAGCTAAATTAATTGTTAAAGGGAACAGGGATCTTCCGGACATATACATATCGCTGCCTGGAAGTAATTTTTTTTTGTTCTTAACTCCCAGCGTGTTGGAAAGCTTGATTCCGAAAACTAAATTATTTTCCGCGGCAAAAATTTTAAGCCTCTTTATCATCGGCACTGCATCATCATACTTCAAATCATGTTCGAACGAGGAGATATCAAGTTCAATTTCTTTATAGCCTAGACCGCTCAAAACAGATTTTACAAAATCGTATCCCAGAAGAGTTGGATTCAGCTTAACGTATGTATTTAATTTTTTTTCAGCTATTAAATATCTTGCTATTGCTTCTATCTCCTGCGGCGGGCAGCCGTGCATTGTTGAGAGAGTTACCGAATTGGAAATCAGAGGCGAAATATTTTCAATTTTTTTCAAAATGCCCGAAATATCTTCTTCACTCAATGAGAAATGTTCTGCTAAAATCTTTTTTGAGGATCCTTCGGTTATGAATTCAGCAATCAAGTTTTTATAAGTGCAGAATAATTTATTCCCGCCAGCATCTATCAGTTCATCTATAAAGCGGTTCATACGCTCGGTTTTAATTCCGGCAAGATCATAACCGACGCTCATGTTGAAGATAAAACCTCTCGGATTATGGGATAATCCGAAAATTTCTTTCACAAAGTGGATGAGGATCCAGCTCTTCACATATTCATCAAAAGACTCGTCAAGAGAGAGTTCCTGCGACCATTCCACATTGTAGCACTCGTCGGATGCATCGATGCACGGTTTATCTATCTTCAAGTCGTCTAATTTTTGAACTGTTTTTAATTCGATAAACCTTCCGCCGGTCAGATAGGAGCTTAAAATGTTCTGAGTCAGTTGAGTATGGGGCCCCGCCGCCGGTCCTACTGCAGTTTCAATATGTTCACCGAACAAATCCATTCCGGCTTTCCCGGATGGTTTGAAAAATTTTGAATCGGGAATTCCGAAGAGAGTTTTATGATTGGCGTACTCTGATAAAATCCATTCGCAAAGAACTTTGAATGGAACGGGCACCATTTTGTCTGACATAAGAATCCGACATTGTTAATAATAAATATAAGATTTTACTGGTATTAAGTGTGAATCTAATTTTGTAATTTTGACAACGGCTGGATGAAAAAGTTAAACATTAATTCACGGTGAATAAATGAAAAATGAAGTGTCGGCTAAAATATTTTCTGAAGTTGAAAATGAAAAAGAAAATCTATTTTCACTGATTCAAAAACTGATTCAGATCAGAAGTTACAGCGGAGAGGAGAGAGAAATTGTTGAATTTATTGTTTCCGAGATGAAAAGTTACGGATTCGATGAAGCATATCACGACGGATTTGGAAACGCAATCGGAAGAATAGGAAACGGTCCGGTAAAAATTATGTACGACGCGCATATCGATACTGTTAAAGTAACAGAAACGGAACATTGGGCTCATCCTCCGTTTGGCGGCGTAATAGAAAACGGAAAGATGTACGGGCGAGGCGTAGTAGACGAAAAACCTGCCATGGCGGGATTTATGATAGCCGGAAAAATTTTGAAGAAAATTTACGGAGACAATCTGCCATTCACTCTGTATCTGGTCGGCTCTGTGCTGGAAGAAGATGCAGACGGATATCCTCTCTATCATATTATTCAGAATGAAAAAATTAAACCGGATTTTGTTCTACTCGGCGAACCGACCGATCTTAAAGTATACAGAGGGCAGCGCGGAAGAATGGAACTTAAAATCACCGCTACCGGAAAATCTGCTCACGGCGCGCACAATCAGAAAGGAATAAACGCTATCTATAAACTGGCTCCGATTATTTCAGAAATAGAAAAACTCGATAAAAAATTGAAACCGAAAAATCCGCTCGGCAAAGGATCTATAACTGTTAGCCAGGTTATCTCAAAAGCCCCTTCCGTATGCTCCGTCTCGGATTTCTGCCAGCTTCATCTCGATAGAAGAATGACTGTGGGCGAGAATAAAAACAGCGTGATAAAAGAATTGAAAGCAATTATCAAAAAATATAAAAGCGATGCAAAAATTTCAGTTCCGGATGTTGAAGGCGTAAGCTGGAAAGGAACTCACTTTAAACAGGAAGCATATTTCCCTACATGGGTGTTCGACGAAAAGCATCCTTTAGTAAGTGCGGCGATGCAGTCATCAAAAACCGCAACCGGAAAAGCAAAAAGCGGCGTGTGGAGTTTCTCAACAAACGGAGTAGCTACCGCCGGACATTTTGGAATTCCGACAATCGGATTTGCGCCGGGTAAAGAAGAACTGTCGCATTCCTCTAAAGAAGAGCTTTTGCTGGAAGACTTATTTAAAGCGGCAAAGTTTTATTCGTTATTCCCGTTTGTGCTTACTAAGAACGATCAATAAAAATATATTATTTCATCCTGCAAAAAGGATTCCGGAGGAAAAATGGAAACTCGATTCAAAGGAAGACATTTTATAACAGAAGATGACTGGACTAAAGAAGAACTCGATATAGTTTTTGATACGGCATTCGATCTTAAGAAAAAATTTTATGCTGAGGAACCTACTCTCTGGCTGCCTCATAAAACATTATTCATGATGTTCTTTGAACAATCTACCCGCACAAGAAATTCGATGGAAGCGGGTATGACTCAGCTCGGAGGTCATGCGCACGATCTTACTCCCGATAAAATGCAGATCACTCACGGCGAAGTTGCAAAAGATACCGCGATTATATTAAGCAGAATGGGGCACGGAATTGCCTGCCGGAACTGTTTCTACGGCATAGGGAATAAGTATCTGAATGAACTTGCGGCAAATTCACGCAAACCGGTAATGTCTCTTCAGGACGATGTATATCATCCTTTCCAGGGTCTGGCAGATTTAATGACAATCTTTGAACATCTTGGAAGAAATACAAAAAAATTAAAAGTTACAGTGTCATGGGCTTATGCTACTACACACTCAAAACCGTTGAGCGTGCCTCAGACTCAGATACTTCTTTTTCCGCGTTACGGTATTGATGTCACAGTAGCTCATCCGAAGGAATTTCCGCTGAGCAAAAATATTATAGAGAAAGCCCAGCTTAACGCAAAAGCCGGCGGCGGAAGCCTTAAATTCACAAACGATATGGATGAAGCTTTTGAAGGCGCGCAGATCGTTATTCCTAAAAACTGGGGAGGATTTGGCTACTACGATGAAAGTTATTACCTGGCCAATGAAGATGAATGCAAGAAGGAGATGAAATCGAATCTTGAGAAATATAAAAACTGGATCTGCGATGATAAAAGAATAAAACTTGCAGATAAAAATGTTAAACTTATGCATGCGCTTCCTGCAGATCGCGGCAACGAAGTGACTGATGAGATTCTGGACAATCCGAATATCTCGATCGTCTTTGATGAAGCCGAGAACAGACTCCATACTGCGAAAGCGATAATGGGTCTAACGATGTAATTCGGCGTTATTTATTTAGAAGAATGAAATGAACAACTATCTTTATAAATGTTTCGATTGCGGGAAGACCTACTCTAAAGAATTCATCGAGGACGAATTAATTTATATTTGTCCGGAATGCGGCACAGTGGAAAAGAATTCTCCTCTCAAGGGAATTCTGACGGTCGAATATGATTATGAAGAGATAAGGAGAAAAGAGAGCCGGGAAAATTTTTTAAAACTTCTGCCGGGAAAATTTTGGCTCTATCCTTATTTATGGCCGCTTGAATTCGAAAATGGAATCCCTAAAAACGTTAATGAAATTTTGCTGAATCGTATTGCTCTCGGGCAGAATTCTCTGCTGGAATTATCATTCGACGGTAATAATTTTCTCGCTCTGGATGACAGCAGAAATCCTACTCTTTCTTACAAAGACCGCGCTTCGTCACTTGTAGCACTTAAGGCGCTTCAAAAGGGAATTAAAAAGATTGCCGCTGCGTCAACAGGAAATGCCGGGTCTTCAATTGCGGGTATCGCTGCCCGCCTAGGACTGAAATCGGTAGTTTTCGTACCTAAAAATATTCCGGAGGCAAAAAGAATACAGATCCAATCGTACGGCGCGGATCTGTTTTTAGTCGACGGTGATTATGATCTTGCTTTCGATCTTTGCCTCGAAATTTCTTCGCAAAAAAAATGGTATAACAGAAATACCGGATACAATCCTCTCACACTTGAAGGGAAAAAATCTTCCGCATATGATATTTTTATCTCTTCACATGGGCAAATGCCGGATACTATTTTTGTCCCCACCGGAGACGGAGTAATAATATCAGGTCTTTATAAAGGATTGCGCGAACTTTTCGGTCTCGGATGGATAGAAAAAATTCCGAGGCTTATTTCAGTTCAGGCAGAAGGGAGCAGCGCGCTTGCGAGATTTGTGAAAAACGGAGTATTTGAATATAAACCCGCACAAAGCATTGCAGATTCTCTATGCGCCGGAGCGCCAAGATGTCTCTATCCCGCCGCAGAAGCGGTACAAAAATCTGGCGGATCCGTTGTAACTGTGAATGATAATGAAATAATGAACGCACAGGAATATGTAGCTCTTAACTTTGGAATTCTTCTTGAACCTTCGTCAGCTTCTGTTTTTGCCGCTTACAAAAAAATGTTTGAGGCCGAAGAATTGAAAAATGAAAAGTCTCTCCTTCTATTCACAGGAAATGGATTGAAAGACACATCCGCGCTAAAATTATGGAATGGTGAGAAACTTTTATTAAGTTCAAACCGTCTAAAGCAGCAACTTCTATAAATTAATTTGGAAAGGGGGGAAAATAATTAGATTGATCTTTTAGCGGCTTTGATGAACGGCCGCTTTTCTGAACGGATTCAGTTTGGCGAAAATCAAATTAAACGGTCTTCTTATTGCGGCGGGATTCTCAAAAAGGATGGGGGAATTCAAACCGCTCATGAATTATAACGATAATCCTTTCATCGTTACTATCACAAAAAAATTGCTTACCGTATGCGAATCGGTTACTATTGTCACCGGTCATAAAAGCACAGAGATTGAAGACACTATCAAATACGCTTTTCTTGAAGGAACATTATTCCCTCGAGTTGAGCTGGTTATTAATCCTTTTTATGAATTGGGTATGTTCACATCTCTGCAGAGAGGCGTTAAAGAGTTGAAAGATTCGGAGTGGATATTGTATCATTTCGTAGACCAGCCGTTTCATAAAGAAAAATTTTACAAAGAATTTGTCTCCCAGGTGGATAACAAATTCGATTGGATTCAGCCTGTTTACGGAGGTTCGGAAGGGCATCCGGTAATTTTTAAAAACACTCTCTTCGAAAAAATTGTTTCATCACCTCAGAATTATTCGCTGCGCACAATCCGCGACAATGCTTCAACTAAAAAAAAGATCTGGAATTGCAATTACCCCCAAATCTTGGAAGATTTCGACACACAGTCGGATATTGCAGACTTTAAATATCATTGATCAATTTCTTCTCAATTTATTTTTTCAAAAATTTTACGCGCTAAGAATTTTTAATTGCCAACTGGCCGCACGCCGCGGCAATATCATCGCCCTGGGTTTCCCTTATCATCACTGTAATATTGTTGTTGCGCAATGCATCGGCGAATTCATGAATTCTTTTAAGCGGGGTCGGTTCCAATTCGGCTGAGATGCCGCCCGGATTCATGTGTCTGATGCTGTTGAAAGGAATGATATTTATTTTGGAAGGAAGAGAACTGCACAATGCAATGAGCGCTTTGATATCTTTAGCCCCGTCATTGAGACCCTTAAGCATAGTATACTCAAATGTAATTCTCGTCCTGGTTTTCTTGGCGTAAATTTTTAATGCATCGATATTTTCTTTCAGCGAATATTTTTTGTTTATAGGCATTATTTGGGAGCGGGTCTCTTCAAAAGCGGAATGAAGTGAGAATGCCAGTTTCACACGCAGATCCCGTTCGGCGAGATCCATAATTTTATTAGCTATACCGGCTGTGGATACGGTAATTCTTTTCCGGCTCAATCCTTTCGTAAGTTCGTGTGTAAATATCTCGATGCTTTTAAGTGTGTTCTCGTAATTTAAAAGAGGTTCTCCCATTCCCATAAAGACAATATTGGTTATATTTTCTTTCCCGTATTCTCTGGCTGTAAGCAGATATTGGTCAGTGATTTCTCCCGCAGTCAGATTTCTTTTATAACCCATCAATCCGGTTGCGCAAAATTTGCAGTCGAGAGGGCATCCCACCTGTGTGGAGATGCAGAGCGTATTCCTCTCCTTATCAGGTATTACTACCGATTCAATTTTCTTTCCGTCGTATGTTGAAAACAGATATTTTTTTGTTCCGGTCGAAGGCGAATCCTGAACGGTCTCCAGCTTAAGAGTTACCAGGCTCGCTTCCGAAGATAATTTGGATCTCAATTCCTTCGAGATATTCTGCATCTCGCCGAAATCTGTGGAGATATGATTATACATCCAGTTGAACAGTTGCTTTGCTCTGAATTTGGATTCGCCTATGGAGATAAAATATTCTTCCAACTCGTTCAGCGTTAATCCCTTAAGTCCTATTTTTTTCTCTGTATCGTTCATACTTCACAAATATATGCATGAAGCCGATAAGAGCAAAACGGAGGCGCGTTCATTTATTACGGAAAAAAATGAATTTTAAATTCAACAAGGGGGAAAGATGAATGTTTGAAATTTGGAGAGGATTCTTTAGTTTGCGTTCAAATTAAAAATTAAATAAAATTTTTGGAGAAAAAATGAATTTCGATTTTACAGAAGAACAATTGATGATTCAGCAGACTGCACGCGAATTTGCACAAAGCGAAATTGCGCCGACTGCGGTAAAGAGAGATATAGAAGCTAAATTCCCGGATGAGATAGTTAAAAAATTGGGAGAACTTGGATTTTTGGGAATGATGGTTTCTCCGGAGTACGACGGTGCCGGTCTGGATACGATCAGTTATGTCCTGGCAATGATAGAAATTTCCAAAGTCGATGCGAGCCTCGGTGTTATTATGTCTGTTAACAATTCTCTGGTTTGTTACGGACTTGAAAAATGGGGAAGTGATTTTATGAAGGAAAAATATCTTAAGCCGCTGGCGCGCGGAGAAAAACTAGGCGCATTCGCGCTCTCGGAGCCGGAAGCGGGCAGCGATGCAACCCGTCAGCAGACTTCCGCTTACAAAGACGGAAACCATTGGGTGATTAACGGAATGAAAAACTGGATTACAAACGGCACATCCGCGGATTATTTTCTGGTAGTCACCCAAACTGATAAGGAAAAAGCTCATCACGGAATTACAACTTTTCTTGTTGAGAAGGGAACACCCGGATTCGGCCATGGAGTTAAAGAAGATAAATTGGGTATCCGCGGCAGCGATACATGCTCGCTCACATTCGAAAATTGCAGAGTGCCGGAGGAAAATATTGTCTGGGAAGTAGGCAAAGGATTTAATTTTGCAATGAACACACTCAACGGCGGCAGAATCGGTATAGCATCTCAGGCATTGGGAATTGCCGAAGGCGCACTTGACGCGGCGACTAAATACGCCAAAACAAGAAAAGCTTTCGGTACAGAGATCGCTAATCACCAGGCAATTCAATTTAAATTAGCCGATATGGCAACTAAAATTGAAGCCGCAAAACTTCTCACTCTTCAGGCTGCCGCATTAAAAGATGCTCACAAGAAATATGTTAAAGAATCGGCTATGGCAAAATTGTATGCATCCAAAATTGCGGTTGAATGCGCTCTCGAAGCGGTTCAAATCCATGGCGGATACGGATACGTAAGAGAATACCTTGTGGAAAGATATATGCGCGATGCCAAGATAACCGAAATCTATGAAGGCACTTCCGAAATCCAGAGAATAGTTATTGCACGCGAACTTCTTAAAGACTAACCTCTGTTACGAGAATAAACTTTTATGAAATTTATTTTCATGCTGTTTTTTCTGAGTGCGGTTTCCCTGTTTGCACAAAACGAATTTGTTAAATGGGAAGCCGCACCTGCTTCTTATGAAATAAATAACGCAGACCGGCATGATTATACTTTGGACAGATCGGGTTTTGGAATGACAATTCTTTCGGTTTTGAGAAACGGTTACTATTTCTTCGTCTCGGATCTGGACGGAGACAACTGCGCGTTCTCTCCCTCATGTTCCGCTTTCTTTCTGCAAGCCGTCAAAGAAACAAGCATCTTCAAGGGAGCATTAATGTTCGCCGACCGGTTTACGCGCGACATCAATTTTTTTAAGGGACTTAATCATTATCCCCAGCTGCCGGACAGAAAATTTTACGATCCTTCATCCAACTACACACTACATTCAGCAAAAATAAAATTTAATTTGCCGTGACAATAGATACTAAAATTCTTTTGCGCATATTTCTGATAATTGCCCTGATTTCCGCTTCACAGGCGATTTATTGCCAGTCGAACCAGGGGGAAAATATTTTTTCACCCGAGAATAGGTTAAAGTTCGGTAACTACCTCTATAAGGAGAAAGATTATCTGAGAGCACTGCCGGAACTGAAAGAATATTTAAAAACTAAAACTGATGATACCACTCAGTTCAGATTCGCAGACTGTTTTTTCAGATTAAACCGTTTCAGCGAGGCGGAGTATAATTTCAGAACGCTGTTCAGCAGTCCGACCCTTGCCGACGAATCCAGACTAAAATTTTTTGAGTCCTTATTCTTCGATAATGACTATGCGGCATTGAGAGAATATTCAGAGAGGAACAGTTATTCGGATTTCAAATATTCTAATGAAGTAAACCGGCTTAAATATATCTCCTTCTTTTTCGATGATTCAATTCTGCCCAAAGAGAATGAGATGCTCAACGCATTTCCGGATTCGGTCCGGCCGCAAATCTTAAACTATTATCTTCTTAAAAAATTCCCTCCGGCAAAGAGTGTAGCAACAGCGGCAATATTATCCGCAATAATACCGGGTGCGGGAAAAATCTACACGGGAGAGATAGGCGACGGAATAACTGCGTTTGCCGCCACGGCTTTATCGGCGTATCTGGCTTATTCAAATTTTCATAATGATCATCAGTTCAGAGGCTGGCTGTTTACAGGGTTGACTGCTTTTTTTTACGGAGGAAATATTTACGGCTCCGCCGCTTCGGCACAGATTTATAATGTGAGAATGAAATTCGATTTTCAAAAAAGCGTCAAACTTTTTTTTGAAGAAAGAAATTATTTTCTGCCCGAGATAAATTTTTAATGAAAATAAAATTATCTGCGATATTAATCTATCTTCTTATATCTCCATCCGCCTGGGCGCAGAGCAGTCTCTCCATTCAATTTGATTATGCAGAAAAATTATTCAACGAAAAACAATATTTTGATTCCATAACGGAATTCAAGCGTCTTCTCTTTATCGACTCCGATGGACAGTATTCATATAGGGCAAATCTGATAATAGGAAAATGCTACAAGGAAGGCGCAAAGTTTGATGATGCAATAAAATATTTTTCCTTTGCCGCAAAAAATTCAAATGCCCCGGAAGAAAATTTTGAGGCAAGAACTCAAATTATCCGCACAAATATTTTAAGGCGTACAACAGACAGAGCGCTTCAGCTTTGCGACGAACTCGATACTGATCCGGCATTTGTAGATAAGAAAGATGAAATTAATTATTGGCGCGGCTGGGCTTATATATTTGCCGATGACTGGAAGAATGCTTCTTTAGTTTTTGGAAGAATTGATCCGAATCATGAACTTAAAATTTTAGCCGAAAAGACAGAAAAAGCCAAAGTTTCTGTAACATTTGCAAAGGTAATTTCATATATTTTGCCCGGTGCCGGTGCAATATATTGCGGCAATTTCTTGTCCGGCTTAATGTCCGCTGGCTGGAATCTTTTAGCCGGGTACTGGACAATGAATTCTTTTGCTGAAAATAGGGCTTTTGATGGAATTGTCGTCGGCGAGTTAGTATGGCTCCGTTTTTACAGAGGCGCAATACAGAACGCGGAGGAATTTGCAGTTGAAAAAAATTTGAAAATATCCAATCAGTCATTACGATATCTACAGAACGAATATAAAGGAATTAAACCGTGAAGTTTTCAGAAGATGAAATAAGAAAAATTACTTTCGAAGCTATAAACGAATTGGGAGATAAAGCGTCTCCTGCAGCCGTGAAAGAACTTGTAAGATCACGCATAGAAAAAATGGGCGGCGATTATAAGTTCGATAAAAACGACGCGTCGTCTGGACGTGTGATTCTCACTTCATTCGGATTGAACCATCCCGGTATTGTTGCCGGTGTTACTAAAGCTCTGGGAGACGCGAACTGTGATATTCAGGACCTTAGCCAGAAATTGCTCGGAGATTTTTTTACGATGATTATGGTTATAGATATCTCCGCATCCAAAAAAGATTTGAAAGAGATTCAGGAAGAGATGAACAGAACCGCGGAGGAGCTGAAAGTAAAAATTTATCTCCAGCACGAAGATGTGTTCAGATACATGCATAGAATCTGATCTCGCATTCACCAGAATTATTTTGATCGATAAGCCGTACTTACATTTCAAAAAAGGGAAATTAATTTATGCCATATGAATTCGGGGAGATATTAGAGACTATCAGAATGACTG
>JAKAMT010000169.1 GCA_021812705.1 Bacteroidota bacterium
TTGCAGAGCCGGTTTTTTGTTACCGCGGGTTTGCGTTATGACAATAACGAAAAATTCGGTGGTGTGACAACATACAGAATCGCATCGGCATATTTAATTCAGACGACCGGCACTAAACTGAAGATGTCATACGGCTCAGGCTTCAAGGCGCCTTCCCTCTTTTATCTTTTCGATCCCGCGTTCGGAAATCCCGATCTGAAGCCGGAGACCAGCCGGGGATACGATGCCGGAATCGAACAGATTTTTGATAACGGCAATTATAAAATCGGCGTTACATATTTTGATATGAAGCTTCAGAACATGTTCGGCTTCGATTCGAATTTCAGAACCGTAAACATTGCCGAAGCTGCATCAAGCGGAATTGAATTTACCGCTTCCGCAGGCAATCTCAGAAATTTTTCACTCTCGCTGAATTACACTTACAATAAAACGAACGACGGTTACAATCTGAGTCCGGATTACAACAAGCCGCTTCTGCGCCGTCCGCTTCATCAGGCGAATTTTATATTAAATTATAAATTGAATGAGAGAGCTAATTTCGGGATGCAGATCCGCTACTCCGGCAAGCGTGACGACAAGGATTTTTCTTCTTGGGATGTGGTGCGTGTAACAATGCCGGATTATACGCTGATCAATTTAACGGCGTCTTACAAAATTTTTCATAATTTGGAAATGAACGCCAGGATAGAAAATCTTTTCAATAAGCAATACGAAGAAGTATTGTATTACGGCACTTTAGGAAGAAGTTTTTACATCGGTCTGAGTTTTGATTTTTAATTTAAAAAAAATGGATACTTGATGCAGCTCACTGCGTCAGGTATCCATCAATATTTATCCAGCCCGTCAAAGCCGGGCAAGTTTACCCGCCGCAGGCGGGCATCTAGTAACTAGTCCGCCTAAGGCGGACAAGTATCCAGCCCGTCAATGCCGGGCAAGAATCCAGTTATCCTCTTCCCATTCCCTGTCTGCGCTGAGCCGCTTCTTCCTGAATTTTTTTCCATTCAACTTTTTGTTCGTCCGTGAGGAGAGCTTCAATTTTGCTGTTTGTTTTCTGTCTCAATTCCATGAATGAAGCCATCATAGCTTGTCTGTCCTCGCCCGCGCTGTTTCTAAGTTTCGTCATTTCATTCATCTGATCGGTGAGAATAGTATCAACTTTTGCATACTGAACGTCTGTAAGTTTCAATCTTGTTTTATAATCTTCCAGAGTTTTTTTCATGCGTTCCTGCGGATTGCCTCCCATCTGGGCAAATGAACTTGATGCCAAAGAGAGTGTAAAAAGAATTGCAGCAGTTAAGAAAATTTTTGTTTTCATTGCACACCTTTCCGTTACATTATAGAAATTTATTTAAAGTTAATGCCCCATCGGCATAATCAAAGATAAGTTCGGAAAGAGAAACTAGTGAGTTAAAATTTGTTAAATATTCCCGGGAAAGAAATCTAAAAGAAGATTCGGCGCGTGGAATTAATTCTGCAGTCCGTTTAAAAGTCCGTCGGGATTAATCAGATTCCCGATTTCCCCGTATTTGATGGTTATCTCCGTAGGACCGACGGCATGCGGCGCAACTTCATAATCATTGAAGAAAAATGTGAGTCCGGTTTTTGTGATAAGATAATTCGAGGTCAGTTCAAACTTATTATCCCTGAACCAGAACCCCGCCTTATCAAATTCCTCATCAGGTTTCAGATTTCTCGCCTCGCGGAATTTCTTTTCTGCTATCCGGTTCAGCTCCGTCTTATAATTTTTAATAAGCAGTTCTGAGAGAAGAATTCTTCCGCCTGTTTCTGAATTAATATTAAAAAATTTACGGATGCTGTTCGGATGAGCGCCGCCGAGAAATGAATCCTCTGAATATTCGAGAGACACAATTCCCGCCTGATTCAAAATCACGTTCACATTTCTTTCCAGCTGGTATACAATCGGCGAATCGGGGAACCGTTTTTTAATCTTGGCATAGTCATCGATTAGATAAGAACTCAGTTCCTCTAAGGAATTGTTTTTTTTCTCAAACACAGGCGAATTGATCAATTCACGCACAAGATTGTTTAAAGAGTCAGAAGCGCCGCTTTGAACGGCGCTTCTGAACTGAGGATATTCTGCTTTCACAGAGACACAATTATTGGAAAGAGAATCGCAATTGCCGGACGTGCGGCTGAAATATTTCATCTGGTAACTGATTGATTTATCATAAACGCCGCGCGAGCAGCTGAATGCTATTAACGCCGAAACCAGAAATAAAATTTTCTTCATTGCTTTCTCTATTTTAATTATTGAAGTCCGGCTGCCTGAATTGCGTTGAGCAATAATTTAAAAGTGCCGTAAGTCTGATGCCTGTTCTGTACTTTGAATCCGAAAAGAATTACATGGCCATTCTTCTGTTTAACATCAACAACCGCGCTTCTCTTGAAGAGGTAATCCTCTCCCAGCAGGAATCCCGATTTCAGCAGATCTTTAGCGGGATAGCGCACAACCACGCTTCTGTCATACTGCCCGAACGGAGTTGACGTTGCAAACGCGATGCTGTTGCTAAGATAGCCGACCGATTCATAATCCATCCCATATCCGATCGGATTGGTGTTGTCGACATTGATTCTAACGAAAGAACCGGGGCAGTAGAAATCATCGCTCTTTACTGTTTTTAGAACGTTGGTCACCTTCAGTCCTAAATCCTCAATTCCGAAATTGCATGCCTGTCCCAATGTTATTACTGTGCCGCCCTCCTTCTCTACAAAATTCTTCAGATTTTCCACGCCTTCTTTTTCAATGCCTCCCTCATACTCAGCGGGTTTGGGGCGGTAGAAGCGGGCATTGTCGCCGACCGGCTTTCCGGTTTTAATTACATCGGGAGACATATCCGGAATTATGATAACATCGTATTCATCTTTCAGTTTTTTGTTTTTAAAATCTTTATTGAAGATGTTTTTGAAGTCGAACGAATAATTTTCGAGCAGCAGACGCGTCCATCCTTCATCCATGCTGGCCGAGTAGGACTGATATAACGCCACTCTCACTTTTTTCAGTTCCTTCAGTTTCGACTGGTCTTTCAGATCGACAGAAGAAATCTTTACGTGCAGAGATGATGCAAGATTCTCGGCTATCTTTCTATTCTCATCACTGACCGGAACAAAGACCGATCCTTCCTGAAATTCATTATCACCAAAAGAAATTTTTTCTTTATTCCAGTAAACCGGCACATTTTCTTTCTGAAGTTTATTTATGAAAGCGGCATTTATGTTTGAACCGGATTGCAGAACAAAAAAGTTTCCGGGCGCATTCGAGACTTCCCCTTTAACAAAATTCGGATCGGTGAGAAGTCTGGTTTCCAATTTAAATGGTTTCTCGATCTCCGAAAATTTCACTCCCATCTGGAACGGAAGCGTCCATCCCGCCACATCATAGGGGCGGAGCGGGGATTCTGTTCTTGATTTGCGGAGATCGGGATATGACTGAATATCAAAAAGATCTTTCACATATCTGCCGTTCGGCTGGGCTGTATAAATTATATAACTGTCGGCAGGATACTTTTTATCTTCGACTGAAAATTCTTTTTCAGTGAAATTAATTTCCACTCCTCCGGTTTGAAGCATCTCGATCATTTTCGCGGTTGAATGGGGATCCTTCTGATTGCGAGGAATTACATATGCAAAGGGATTGCCTTCCAGGCCTTTCTGCACGGCTTCCTTTCCCATCTTATAATAGTTCAGAAGCAGATCCTCTTTGAATATTGAGGAAGTTTCAAGGAGGCTTGCGGTTAAAGTCAGTTCATAATCAACTATATCGCGCAGGCGCCACCATCCGCCGCGCCACGGTGAAGGATAATTTGTTCTCACGTCGTAAGGTGTAATCTCCTGAGTCGCGCGCACTTCCGATGAATCGATAAAAATGGGAGATGCGATATTGCAGCTTGCCATTTCGGAGAGCATTCCAATCTGGTTATGCCACAATGAATTTTCCGTCGCGCCCTGCCAGAACGCGTCGTACATCGCTTCATCAATAACTCCGGTTTTTCCTTCACTCTGGAGATGCACTTCGCTCAATCCTCCAAAAACTTTCTGCCACTGCCAGATCATCGGATTTACATTCGGGTTGATAGGATCCTGGTAAGGAACTACAAAAAGACGCGCGCCGTTGCTTCCCATCTGATGCTCATCGAGCCAGACCTGAGGAAAAAATTCATGCCAGGCAACCTTTGCCACATTTCTGGTTTCCTGAAGATTGAACGCGAACCAGTCGCGGTTATCGTCATGACCTGCATATTTCTGATACAAAAAAGGAAGAGGCGAACCGTCGAATTCTGTTTTCACATATTTATTGTACCAGTCAACAACCATTGTGGTGCCATCGGGATTTATTGACGGCATTATAATGAAGATCACATTATCGAGCGCTTTTTTTGAACGGTCGGAAACATTTCCGGTCGCCAGGTTATAAGCGAATTCCATAGACATCTGAGCGGACGCGATCTCCGTCGAATGTATGTTGCAGGTAACAAGGACAACAACTTTTCCTTCCGCAGCAAGCTGTTTTGCCTCCTGATCTGTTGTTATTCTGGGATCGGAAAGTTTTTTCACTATCGATTTATATTTCTCCAGATTCTTAATGTTCTCTTCCGAACTAATTACCGCCATAAACATATCGGCGCCCATTGAAGTCTTGCCTATAATTTCATAGCGGATCTTTCCCGAGTTTTCTGAAAGATGTTTGAAATATTTTGAGATAGTCTGATAATCTGCCAGCTTATAATCGGTTCCCACTTTGAATCCCAGGAATTCTTCCGGCGATTTTAAAGATTGCGCGTTCAGAGAGAGCGCATAAATAAAAAAAAGAACCGCGATGAGAAATTTTCTCATTTTACCTCCGTAAAGATTAGATACATAGATTTATTAATTTGTATGCTAATTCGCAGAAAAAAATTTTCGGAGCACGCAAAATAAATTCCGTTTTCAGTACTCATCATAGTTCATCACATATCGCCACCAGTTATTCAATACTGCCCCGGATTTTCCTTTGGCGTGCGGAAGATGTTTGAACCACCATATATGATGTTTCCTCATATCTCCGTTTCCCCATTCCTCGCAGTTTACAATTCTTTTTTTCCCCGTAAGGAGCGGATACGTATACCAGTCGTCGCAATAGCTTTCCACAAATTTTTTGTTGCCCCAATCGTAATCTTTATCGCTGTTCGGCGCGAAGTGAATATTGCCAACCTGCGCATTTCCTGGCGCGATTTTATCATAGAGAGTAAATTTATTCCAGTCGGTTTTGTCGTCGGCTTCCCAGCTGCCGAAGATATGCCACATAATAGATTCGGTCCTGTGGCCAAGATCTTCAAGCATGCAGTCCACGCCTCTTTCATAATTGAATCCCATTATAATAAATCTGCGCGAGCATTTTACATCAGGAACGGGATCGGAATTGCAGTAATAGGAGCCGCTGCCGGCCATGGTAGATTCCCACCAGCTAAATCCGGGTGCACCGAAGAGCCAGACTTCATCAATGATTTTCTTTTCAACTTTTTCGATTATCCCGTAATCATCAATTATTTTTTTGTAATCGCCGCCGCAATCATGAAATTTCTT
>JAKAMT010000170.1 GCA_021812705.1 Bacteroidota bacterium
TCTCGAGCATGGGACACGATTTATCTATGCGTCTTCGGCGGCAACATACGGCGACGGATCTAACGGTTATAACGACGATGAATCGAAACTTGATTCTCTTCGTCCCCTTAATATGTACGGCTACTCTAAACATCTTTTTGATATATGGATCAAAAGAAACGGCTTGATGGATAAAGTTGCGGGAATGAAATATTTCAATGTATACGGACCGAATGAATATCATAAGAATGATATGAGAAGCGTTGTTCACAAAGCTTTCGAGCAGGTGAGAGATACGGGAAAAGTTCAGCTATTCAAATCATATAAACCGGAATACAAGGACGGCGAACAGAAGCGCGATTTTGTCTATGTGAAGGACGCCGTTGATATGACTCTTCATTTTTTAGATCATCCGGACGAAAACGGAATTTTCAATGTTGGTACCGGGCAAGCACAGACATGGGTTGAACTGGTTACCGCTCTGTTTGAAGCCCTTAATAAGCCCGTGAATATTGAATTTGTAGAGATGCCCGAAGAGATCAGAGGAAAATATCAGTACTTTACGGAAGCCAGCCTCCGGAAAATAAGATCTGCCGGCTACAGCAAACCGATCTCGGATCTCAAAACAGGCGTTACCGATTATGTAAAAAATTATCTTTTAAAAGATCTTTATTTCGGAATGAACAGAGAGTAGAATCATGCAGCTTGAGACCACAAAATCGAGAAGCGAATTCAGAAAAAGGATTTATTTCTTCACTCTCAAATTAATCGAATTCATAGACCAGCTTCCGAAAGATAATGTCTCGCAAAGAATAGGCGACGAGCTTTTTGGCAGCGGCACAAGCGTTATAAGCAATTACATAGAAGCATCTGCCGTTGCTACAAAAAGAGAACTTACTAACTACACAATCGCTTCTCTCAAATTTGCCAACGAAAGTAAACTGTGGCTCGCGCTTATACGCGACAGCAAACGCGCGAAAGCGGAGAAGGTAAAATGGTTTTTGGATGAACTCGACGATATCTCCTCAACCCTGGCTTCATCAATCCATCAGCCGAAATAATTATGCAGCTCGCTACTCTCTGCTACGTAATGGACGGCAAAAGAACTTTGATGCTTCACCGCATCAAAAAGAAAAATGATTTTCATGAGGGGAAATGGAACGGACTGGGCGGAAAATTTGAACAGGGTGAAACTCCTGAAGAATGCGCAATCCGCGAAGTGAAGGAGGAGAGCGGCCTGCTGATGAAAAATCCCACTCTCCACGGCCTTATCACTTTCCCTATGTTCGATACAAAGAAGGACTGGTATGTTTTTATCTTTACTTCAAAAGAATTTGAAGGGGAACTGATAGATTCAAATGAAGGAAAATTGGAATGGATAGACGATGATAAACTACTGGATCTGAATCTGTGGGAAGGAGACAAATATTTTATCCCCTGGCTCTTTCAGGAAAAGTTTTTCAGCGCTAAATTTATCTATGAAAACGGAAAGTATATTAGTCACGAAGTTAATTTTTACTCATAAACAAAAATTAATTCTATGATCGGTTCCGGCAATAAGCATTTTGAAGTTTACACTCCCGAAGATAATTCCACGCGTGAGATTGCATTTCTGGAAACAATTTTAAATCAGCGCATAAGTTTTTTTCTGCTCTTTTTCTGTCTGGTGGTAGCAGGGGCGGTTTTTATAAAATCCAAAATATTTTTTCTTCTGATACTTTTTCTCGGTTTTGTGATTAGCTGGGTTCTATCTCTAACTATATTCGTTACAGTAAGCAAGCTCACAAAAATCGACAAGAATATTTTTGCAAGAATAGTGCGCTGGCTGATAGGATATTTTCTCCCCTTCTTCTGCTCGCTCCTCATAACGGCAGCCTTTGCAGTCGGCTCGTTCGGGATCTTCGATTCTTATCTCTCTTTGGATGTTGGCAAAGTTCCCGCTGTAAAAGAGGGGATTAAAAAGATCGAGAAAGCGCTTACGCCAAAGGATACTGCTTCCCGAAAAAATAATCCGAACTTTAAAGATGTAGAACAGGTGATTAAAGAAGGAGCTGAAAGCGAAGCTGCAGATTTGAATCTGAAACAGGGCGCTTCGGCAGTGCCGCAGCAAAAAAATACGCCGAAGGCAAAGCCGAATCCTAATTTCAAGAGTATTGAAAGCCTCCTTAACGAAAAGAAAAAAAGATAGATACCTGCAGAATATCCTATTCTCTGCAAATAATCTCAAAATATCTTTCTTTGTGGCCGCATTCTCTAGATTTCCAAATTTTCGATCATATCTTTCTCAATTTCCCATCTCAGCGGATTTTGCTGAATATATTGCCTGATTTTATATAAAGACTTTTCGTTACGGATAATGTGATCATAAAATGATCTTTGCCATCTGAAATCTTTAAATCCCGACTGATGAATTTCTTTGGACGAAATTGTTTTAAACGCTCCAACCAGTTCAGATAAGGATTTTATTTTTATGCAGGCCGGTTGAAGGGACAAGTCGCGACTTGTCCCTGTATAATGATCACCCATTCCGGAATCGTTACAGGAAGTGAATTTTTGAGAAGGATCGATGATTATTATTGCATGAACATGATTCGGCATTATAGCGAATTCGTCTATCTCCATGTACAAGTATCTTTTTGGGAGGCTTAGTAATTTTTCCTTCACAATAATACCGTATTCATTTAATACGAGACTTTTTCCAGAATATTCTCCCAGAACGGGCAGGCGATTGTGAACACAAACAGTAACGAAATAATAGCTGTAAGAAGAATAATCGAATCCTGGAAGACGATTTCTTTTTCTCTGCAGCATAATTTTTATTTAAGATAATTCTTAATCGGGGGACAACTCCCGAGTTGTCCCTTCATGTTTCAATATTTTATTCCGAGTCGCGAGATGGCGTTGATTTTTAATTGATACAATCCCTTTAAAAAAGTAATTATAAATTATTTCTCTATCCTTTTTAAAAATCCGTAAAGCAGATCATCAACAGCATCGGGATTTTCCAGCGGGCTCATATGGCCGGATCTCGGAATTACCGCATATTCGGAACCCGGAATATGTTCTGCCATTGCTCTCATTAGAACGGGCGGAGTTAGTTTATCATAAGACCCGCATAAGACGAGAGTGGGAATTGTAATTTGGGAAAGAAACGGCGTTGTGTCTGTTCTGCTCAAAATTGCTATCAAAGCGCCTTTTACACCAAGCGGATCGTTTTTTTGAGAACGGTGCAGAACAGAGTGAAACATTTTTTCCTCTTCCTTGATGCTCTCTTCCGCAAAGCAATTTGTTACAAATGCGTCCACGAATTTTATAAATTCGCCCGAATTGATCTGGGCTATTCCAGCGGCGCGTTTTAATTTTGCCGCATTGTCGTCCGCTTCCGCTTTTGTATCGCATAAAATCAATGCGGAAAAATGATCCATTGCCTTTTCAACCGCGCGCAATGCAATATAACCGCCCATCGATAATCCGCAAACGGCAGGTCTCTTCAGTTTCAACTCTTTCATTACCGCAAACAGATCCTCGGTATATCCTTCCATCGTGTACTGCCCGTCTCCTACGGCGCTTTCGCCAAGTCCGCGTACGTCGTAAGCTATGCAGTAGAATTCATCTTTTAAATATTCTATCTGATCTTCCCACATTGTGTGATCGTAGGGAAAACCGTGAATAAATATAATTGCCGGATGATTGGATTCCCCAAATGTATTTACCGATATGCCGTTGACCTTAAATTTCATTTTATCCCTTTCCCTGTTGATTTATTCCGATTAATTCAATATTTAATCCCCAAAATTGGAACGCAAGTTAAATCGGCTCTGTTAAAGAAACAAAAAAATAATAATCCTTTAAACCGTTGCAGGCTTTGAATTGTCAATATAGCAAAATCTAAAAAAGGAGATATCGATGAACCGAATAAAATTATTTCTTTCTTCTGCGGCAATCCTATTCATCGCCGCAATCTTTTTCGCAGCGTGCAACGACCGGGGCGATCTGATGGGTCCGGACAGAATGAATTTTGATTCACCTCAGTTTGCAATAGTAGATTACAGCGATGTTATTAACGGAATTGAAGATGCCACAGTCGATTCTCCCATGATGTTCAATACATCTCTCTTCAACTACAGCTTCATGGGCAACATGTCTGCAATGACGCCGGGCAATCCGATGATGAGAGGAAATCTTTGGATGGAGCATTTCGATTTCGGAAAACATCTCGGCTTCGTGTTCCGTAATCTAAAATTGACTGACGATCAGAAATCACAACTGAAAGATTTAATGGCCAAATTCCATGACTCGATGAAACCGCTGGTTCAGCAGTTCAGAGATGCGAATGCGGATATTATTGCAAAAGCCAACGATGAGAGGAAAGCCATTATGGATCAGGTAAAAGCAGGAACTCTCTCCAGAACCGATGCGCAAACCCAGCTAAAAGCACTGAATGATAAAACACGTCTGCAGATTGAAGCAAATCCAAAATCCATTCAATTGAAATCTCAAATGTGCGATGCCCGCAATAATTTGATTTCAACAATAGAAAAAATGCTGACGCCTGAACAGTTGGTTAAGTGGAACGACTGGAAAGCGAAAGCACCCGATCCGTGCAAATAATAAAATTAAAAAAACCCGCCGCGGCGGGTTTTTTTTATTAAAAATAGTAGAGATATTTCAATTTGAAGACGGCAACTCTATCAACTAAATTCATATTGCTTCCGATCAGTTTATTGTTTGCATCATAACGGTATTGGCGTTCGTTAACATCATTAACTGCGAGATAGAGCCAGCTTTTTGGCGAGAACTGATAAGCGAACAGAAATCCAACAAAAACTCTGTCAACACCGTCGCCGGTTTTGCGCCAAAGATTGTCGACATAAGTTCTGATGCTCAGGTCATTTATTGGAGTGACGGAAAAATAAGGACGCGCGTTGTAGGTTATCTCTTCTACATTGCCTTCAGGATTTCCTTCAATTCCCATATAAAATGAGGAACCGAATTCAAAAATATCATACATCTTCATTCCAAATGACCCGCCGAAATTTCCGAATCCGGCTAAATAATTGCGGGCAAAATTGTAAGTCTTCTGATATCCGCCATATACGTTTGCGCTCCATGATGCCTGATGCGTCCATACGCTGAGTCTGTATGACTGATAGTCGTATTTAACATTCAGATCTTTCGATTTTCCGAGATCGATTTCAATTTCGTAACCGAGATTATTTCTGAAAGACATATCCATTCCAAGCACGTAAGCCCAATCTGTGTATCCATCAACTTTTTCATAGTTTAGATAAGGGCCGGTAAAAATTAATATCTGAGAGATGGCGCCTTCTTTCGGATACCAGGCTGGACCTGTGAGCGCAACCAAATTTGCAGTTCCTCTCCACGGAACAAATCCAACCTGATCGATATCAAAATTTTCTCCAACGTATCTTCCTCTAATCATATTAACCCATGATTCAGCGAATTGCGTAAATCCGGCGGCAAAAGCAAAATCGCCCTGATTATTTTTTATTGAACGCGAGATCTGATAGGGTATCTGCCAGTTCGATCCTCTGAATGCGCCGTCGATATCGAGCACACCGTAAGTGTCATTAG
>JAKAMT010000028.1 GCA_021812705.1 Bacteroidota bacterium
ACCTCCTCGGAAAACGCGTAGACTATTCTGGCCGTTCCGTAATTGTGGTTGGTCCTGAATTGAAATTGCATCAGTGCGGACTGCCGAAGGATATGGCTGTTGAACTTTTTAAGCCGTTCATTATTAGAAAATTAATTGAGCGCGGACATTTCAAAACTGTGAAGAGTGCCCGCAAAGCCGTTGACAGAAAAGATGCCATGATCTGGGATATTCTTGAAAAATTGATCGATGGCCATCCGGTCATGCTGAACCGCGCTCCTACATTGCACCGTCTGGGTATTCAGGCATTCCAGCCAATCCTGATTGACGGAAAAGCGATTCAGCTTCATCCGCTTGTTTGTACAGCGTTCAACGCAGACTTCGACGGCGATCAGATGGCGGTTCACGTTCCTCTTTCATACGAAGCTCAATTGGAAGCCTCGGTTCTCATGTTGAGCAGCCACAATATCCTTTCTCCTCAGAACGGACTTCCGATTGTTCTGCCTTCTCAGGATATAGTTCTTGGCTTGTATTATCTTACAAAGCTGAAACCTGGCGCAGTCGGAGAAGGAAAAATATTCAGTGACGTACAGGAAGTTTTAATAGCATACAATTCAAAAGCCGTTGAACTTCACGCAAAAATAAAAGTTAGAATTGACTCACAGATGATAGAGACTACGGTCGGTCGTGTTATTTTTAATCAGATCGTACCGAAAGAAATGGGCTACATAAATGAACTTCTGGTGAAGAAAAGTTTTTCCGGCTTCATCTACAAAATGTTCATCAAGATCGGAAATGAAAAGACAGCGATGTTCTTGGATGATTTGAAGGAATTGGGTTACAGATATGCAACCGCAGCCGGTATATCAATCAGCTTCAGCGATATGATTGTGCCGGATGAAAAAGTGAAATTGATCAACGATTCGAACAAAAAAGTTTCCGGCATTTTGAATGAACATGAGCAGGGTTTGATTACAGACGCTGAACGCTACAACAAAATTGTCGACGTATGGACGCATACTACAAATAACGTTGCAAAATCTTTGATGGATAGAATTAAAACCGATCAGGGGGGATTCAATTCACTTCACATGATGGTTGACTCGGGTGCGAGAGGATCTCAGGATCAGGTTCGTCAGTTGGCAGGTATGCGCGGATTGATGATGAAACCTCAGAAGAGCTTAACCGGTCAGTCTGGTGAAATCATTGAGAACCCGATCGTTGCTAACTTCAAAGAAGGTTTGTCCGTTCTCGAGTATTTCATCTCCACTCACGGCGCCCGTAAAGGTTTGGCTGATACAGCTCTTAAAACCGCGGATGCCGGTTATCTTACACGCAGACTTTGCGATGTTGCTCAAGACGTTATTATCACTGAATTGGATTGCGGTACTATCCGCGGCGTTTACATCTCTGCTTTGAAAGATGTTGAACTTGAAAGAGAACCTCTTGCAGAAAGAATCACCGGTCGTGTTGCGCAGGAAGACGTTTATGATCCTCGCACCGACGATCTTTTAATAGAAGCCGGCGAAGTTATCAATGAAGAGATTGCGGAGAAGATAGACGAAGCAAACATCGATCAGGTTTATATCCGTACAGTTTTGACTTGCGAATCCAAACGCGGTGTTTGTGCAAAATGCTACGGACGCAATCTAACAACCGGACAGCTTGTTGAAAACGGTGAGGCAGTTGGCATCATTGCCGCGCAGTCGATCGGTGAACCTGGTACTCAGCTTACGTTAAGAACCTTCCACTTGGGCGGCACTTCATCCCGTATTGCGAGCCAGTCTCAGGTAGAAGCAAACATGAGCGGAACTGTAAGATTGGACAAACTGACTTACGTTGAAAAAACAGATTTCTTCGGTAAAGTGAAAGTAGTAATCGGCCGCCGAGGCGCGATAGGTATTTACGATGCGGATAACAGAATAATTAAAAAATTCGAAGTTCCTTACGGCGCAGAGTTGATGGTTACTGACGGGCAGGAGATCAAAAAAGGTCAGCCGCTTTACAATCACGATCCTTACAATTCCGTTATAGTTGCCGATGTTGCCGGTAAGGTTAATTTTGTAGATCTGCTTGACAACATTACAATTCAGCAGGTTGCAGATGAACAGACAGGACACGTTCAAAAAGTAGTTATTGAATCTAAAGATAAAACTCTTACGCCGAGTATTCAGATTAAAGACGGCAAAGGAAACGAGAAGGTATTTAACATTCCAACGCGCGCATATCTTTCCGTTGAAGAAGGTGAAGAAATTCAGGCAGGAACAATCCTGGCAAAAATTTCAAAATCGTCAACTAAGTCGAGAGATATCACCGGCGGTCTTCCAAGAGTAACAGAACTTTTTGAAGCCAGACGTCCACATGATCCGGCAGTCGTTTCTGAAATCGAAGGCCGGGTAAAATTCGGTGCGCGTAAAAAAGGATCACGCGAAATAATAGTTGAATCACTCGATGGGTCTATTCAAAAAGTATACAATGTTTCTTATGGTAAACATATTCTTGTGCAAGAGGGAGACGAAATTCCGGCAGGTGAAAAAATAACCGACGGACCGACCGATCCGCATGATATTCTGAAAATCAAAGGTACGAACGCGGTTCAGGAATATCTTGTTAATGAAATCCAGGATGTTTACCGTTTGCAGGGTGTTAAAATTAACGACAAACACATTGAAGTGATAGTACGCCAAATGTTGCAGAAACTTCAGGTGATCTCTGCAGGTGACACCGTCTTTATTGAAGAAGATCTTGTTGACAGAAATAAATTCATCGAAGAGAATGAAAAAATAAAACAGATGGTTTTTGTTCAAGACCCGGGCCAATCCAAATATAAAATCGGCCAGTTAGTTCCGAAGGCTAAATTCAGAGAAACAAACGCGGATTTGAACAGAAAGTCTAAGAAACCGGTTAAGTCACGTGATGCAGAACCGGCGACATTTGATAATATACTGTTGGGCATTACTCATGCGGCGTTATCAACTGAAAGCTTTATTTCGGCCGCTTCTTTCCAGGAAACTACAAAAGTTTTGACAAATGCAGCTACAGAAGCACGCATTGATACTTTGGTAGGATTGAAAGAAAACGTAGTGATGGGGCACCTAATTCCGGCCGGTACTGGTCTCAAAAAGTATCGGAATATTATCTTATCATCTGATGAGGTAGAGACTCCGGTTGTCCAAGAGGCAACTGAAGAGCAAAAAGAATCGGTATAGAGATAAAAATAAAAAATATAAACAGACTTTCTTGACAATTGAATTGAATATCAATAAATTTCAAGTCTGAATTTTAATACAATTTATAATTTGTGGAGGAATTTACGTGCCAACGATAAACCAGTTGGTGAGAAAAGGTAGAGTAGTTGTCTCATCAAAAAATAAAGCACCGGCTTTAGATGCCTGCCCTCAAAAAAGAGGTGTGTGCACTAGAGTTTATACAACGACTCCCAAGAAACCAAATTCGGCTTTAAGAAAAGTTGCAAGAGTTCGTCTTACCAATGGTATTGAAGTTACTGCTTACATTCCTGGAGAAGGTCATAATTTACAGGAACACTCTATCGTCCTAATAAGAGGCGGAAGAGTTAAAGATTTGCCAGGTGTTCGCTATCATATTATTAGAGGTACGCTGGATACAAGCGGTGTAGAAGATAGAAAAAAGAGTCGTTCCAAATACGGTACAAAAAAACCAAAAGCAAAATAATCTACTATGAGAAAGAAAAAAGCAGAGAAAAGATATTTAAAACCAGACCCGAAGTTTAATGACATTCTCGTCTCGAAATTCATTAATTATTTGATGTGGTCAGGAAAAAAATCAACGGCTAGAAGTATTGTCTATGATAGCTTTGATTTCATCGAACAAAAAACAAAAAAACCGGCAATTGAGGTTTTCAAAAAGGCTGTTCAGAATGTTCAGCCGCTCGTTGAAGTCAGAAGCCGCAGAGTCGGTGGTGCTACTTATCAGGTGCCGATGGAAGTGCGACCTGAAAGAAGAACTGCTTTAGCTTTCAGATGGATTAAGACATACGCTCGCGATAGAAAAGATAAATCAATGGCGTTAAAAGTTGCCGCTGAACTTATGGCAGCTGCTAACGGTGAGGGTTCTGCAGTTAAAAAGAAAGATGATACACATCGTATGGCAGAAGCTAATAAAGCTTTTGCACATTTTAAGTGGTAGTTACGAAAGGAATTTATTAGTTAGATGGCAAAAAGAGTAGAAATAAATAAAGTAAGAAATATTGGTATTATGGCTCACATTGATGCCGGTAAGACCACTACAACCGAACGCATTCTGTACTATACAGGTAAACTGCACAGAATGGGTGAAGTACATGATGGCGCCGCAACAATGGATTGGATGGAACAGGAGAAAGAACGCGGTATTACAATTACAAGCGCTGCAACTACAACTTCCTGGAGAGATCATCAGATAAATATTATTGACACTCCCGGTCACGTGGATTTTACAGTAGAAGTTGAAAGATCTTTAAGAGTTCTTGATGGTGCAATCGCACTTTTCTGTGCTGTAGGCGGTGTAGAGCCTCAGTCGGAAACTGTATGGAGACAAGCTGATAAGTACAATGTTCCAAGAATTGCTTTCGTTAATAAGATGGACAGAATAGGTGCTGATTTCTTCAATGCCGTTCAAATGATGAGAGAAAAATTGGGCGCAACGGCAGTTCCTATCAATCTCCCTGTAGGCGAAGGCGATTTGTTCAGGGGTATAATAGATTTAATGAGTATGCGCGCCATTATGTTCATAGAAGAATCTTTGGGAGCTGATTTTGAAGAAGTTGAGATTCCGGCTGATCTGAGCGCATTGGCACAGAAATATAGAACTGAAATGCTGGAAGCTGTTTCCGATGTAGATGATACTTTGCTCGAAAAATATCTTGAGGGAAAAGAGATCACTCAAGAGGAAATTAAAAAAGTTTTAAGAGAAGCAACCATTCAGGGTAAAATAATTCCTGTACTTTGCGGCTCTTCGTTTAAAAATAAAGGCGTGCAGCAACTGCTCGATTCTGTAGTAGATTTCCTGCCGTCACCTCTCGATTCCGGAAATCTTGTTGCTCATCATGTTTTCAAAAATGATCATGTTGAGAGAAAAATTGATCCCGATGAAAAATTTGCCGCGCTTGCTTTCAAAATCATGACAGATCCTTATGTAGGCAAATTGACTTTTATCAGAGTTTATACCGGATCTTTGAAAGCGGGTTCTTACATTTATAATTCTGTATCGGATAAGAAAGAAAGAGTTGGACGCGTTCTTCAGATGCACGCAAATACACGTGAGGATCTTGAAGGAATCAGATGCGGTGATATTGCTGCGATTGTAGGTTTGAAGCATACAAGAACAGGTGATACTCTTTGCAGCGAAGAAGATGCGGTTGTTCTGGAGAAAATGGAATTTCCTGAACCGGTTATTCAGATTGCTATTGAACCAAAAACAAAAGCTGATCAGGATAAATTATCTGATGCGTTGGGAAAATTATCTGACGAAGATCCGACATTTAAAGTGAAGGTAGATGACGAAACAGGTCAAACGTTAATAAGCGGAATGGGCGAGCTTCATCTTGAGATTTTAGTTGACAGAATGAAACGCGAATTTAAAGTGGAAGCGAACGTAGGCAAACCTCAAGTTGCTTACAGAGAAACAATCACTAAAACTGTTTCTGCCGAAGGCAAGTTTGTTAAGCAGTCCGGCGGACGCGGTAAATACGGACATGTTTGGATCGAATTCTCACCTAACGAACCTGGTAAAGGTTTTGAGTTTGAAAATGCAATTGTCGGCGGTGTTGTTCCGAAAGAATATATTAATCCTGTTATGCACGGACTTCAGGATGCTCTGCGCAATGGCGTTCTTGCTGGATTTCCGGTAGTGGATATTAAAGCTAAGCTTTATGATGGTTCTTATCATGATGTAGACTCTGATGAAATATCTTTCAAAGTTGCTGCTTCAATGGCATTCAAACAGGGCGCTTTGAAAGGCGGTCCGGTTCTTCTTGAACCTATGATGAGTGTAGAAGTTATTTCGCCGGAAGAATATTTGGGCGATATTATGGGCGACCTGAATTCAAGAAGAGGCAAGATTGAAGGTTTCACTTCGAGAAAGGATGCTCAGGTTATAAAAGCTCTTGTTCCTCTTGCACAGATGTTTGGCTATGCTACGGTTTTGCGTTCGATGACGCAAGGAAGAGCAATTTATTCGATGCAGTTTTCTCACTACTCGGAAGTTCCAAAATCTGTAGCTGAAGAAATTCAGGAAAAATCTCAGGCGAAAAGACACGCTGAAATCAACTAGACAATAAATAATTATAAATCATTAAAGAAATAAAAATAATTAAGGAGAGTATTTAAGATGGCAAAAGAAAAATTTGACCGTAGTAAACCTCACGTTAATATCGGTACTATCGGACACGTAGACCATGGTAAAACTACTCTTACTGCCGCCATCACCATGGCACTTGCAAAAAAAGGTCTATCACAGATTAGAACATTCGACAGTATTGATAATGCCCCTGAAGAAAGAGAAAGAGGTATTACAATTGCTACTGCACACGTTGAATATTCAACTGCTAACAGACACTATGCACACGTAGACTGTCCAGGTCACGCAGATTATGTTAAGAACATGATCACCGGTGCCGCTCAGATGGACGGCGCTATATTAGTGGTTGCTGCTACAGACGGTCCTATGCCTCAGACACGCGAGCACATTCTTTTAGCCCGTCAGGTAGGCGTTCCGAAAATAGTTGTGTTCATGAATAAAGTTGACGCAGTTGACGATCAGGAATTGATCGACTTGGTTGAAATGGAATTAAGAGAACTCTTAACAAAATATGAATTCCCGGGTGACGAAATTCCGATTATCAAAGGTTCAGCTCTCCATGCGCTCGAAGCTGGTGCTTCGAATGCCGATCCTTCCGATCCAAGATATACCTGTATCTGGGAGTTAATGGACGCAGTTGATGCTTACGTTCCGGTTCCGGAAAGAAGCGTTGACAAACCATTCTTGATGCCGGTTGAAGACGTATTCTCAATTACTGGTCGCGGTACAGTAGCTACAGGCAGAGTTGAAAGAGGTCAGGTAAAAATTCAGGAAGAAGTTGAACTTATCGGATTAGGCGCTCACAAGAAAACAGTTGTTACAGGTATCGAAATGTTCCGTAAAGAACTCGATTCTGCAATGGCTGGCGACAATGCCGGTATCTTGTTGAGAGGTGTTGATAAAAATGAAATTGAAAGAGGAATGGTTTTGGCTAAAACAGGCTCAATCACACCTCACAAAAAATATGAAGGCAAGGTTTACATTCTGTCAAAAGATGAAGGTGGAAGACACACTCCATTCTTTAACGGATACAGACCGCAGTTTTATTTCAGAACAACAGACGTAACCGGTATTGCCACACTTCCGGAAGGAACCGAAATGGTTATGCCTGGCGACAGCGTTACATTGAAAATCGATCTTATTTCAGAAATCGCTATGGAAGAAGGATTGAAATTCGCTATCCGCGAAGGCGGTAGAACAGTTGGTGCTGGTTTTGTAACAAAGATTATTGAGTAAAATAAATTAATAGAGCCCCGCTTTATAAGCGGGGCATTATGTTGAACAAGGAGATTATATAAAGTGCCCGGTCAGAAAATTAGAATCAAGCTTAAGTCATACGATCATATTTTGATTGACAAATCAACCGAGAAGATCATTAAAACGGTTAAAAGCACAGGCGCGGTTGTATCCGGTCCTATTCCGCTCCCTACTCGCAGAACCGTGTTTACAGTATTAAGATCTCCGCACGTGGATAAAAAGTCTAGAGAACAATTTGAAATCAGGGCTCATAAAAGAATTATCGATATTCATAATTCAAATAATAAAACAGTCGACGCGCTCAGCAAATTAGATATCCCTGCTGGCGTAGACATTGAGATTAAGTTATAGGAAATATTGAAATGCCTGGCTTGTTAGCAAAAAAATTAGGAATGACAAATATATTTTCGGAAGACGGTAAAATTGTACCAGTTACTGTTTTAGAAGTCGGTCCGTGTAATGTATATGCAGTAAAATCCAAAGAGAAAGACGGCTACGAAGCTGTTCAGCTCGGATTCGGAGAAAAGAAAGAGAAGAGAACAAACAAACCTCAGCTCGATCACTACAAGAAACTCGGATTGAAAATCCCCCAGACTGTTAAAGAGTTTAGAAATTTCGACTCCTCTCTTTATAAAGTTGGAGATGAATTGAAAGCCGATCTTTTTGCAGTTGGCGACAAAGTAAAGGTCTCCGGAAAAAGTAAAGGTAAAGGTTTTCAGGGCGTAATGAGAAGACACAATTTTGGCGGTGTTGGCGGTACGACTCACGGTCAAAGCGACAGATTAAGAGCTCCGGGATCAATTGGTGCGAGTTCCTATCCGTCAAGAGTTTTCAAAGGTCAAAGAATGGCCGGTAGAATGGGTTTTGAAAACACAACTGCTCCAAATCTTAAAGTCGTTAAAGTTATTGCAGAGAAAAATATTGTAATGGTTAAAGGGGCGGTTCCAGGCTCTATTAATTCAATTGTGACTATCAATAAAAAATAAGTTTGATAAAAATGAAATTAGAAGTTTATAAACAGGACGGAACAAAATCTGGCGAGACCGTAGAACTCTCTAAAGATATTTTTGAAATCGAACCGAACGATCACGTACTCTATTTGGCGGTTAAAGCTTTTTTGGCAAATCAGCGTCAGGGCACACACAAGTCTAAAGAGAGAAGCGAAGTGAGCGGCGGCGGTAAGAAACCTTGGAAGCAGAAAGGTCGCGGCGGTGCTCGCGCGGGTACATCCCGTTCACCGGTTTGGGTTGGCGGCGGTACTATTTTTGGTCCCAAGCCGCATACTTACAAACAGAAACTGAACAAAAAAGTTTTAAGCCTGGCAAGAAAATCAGCTCTTTCTTACAAGGCCAAAGCTAATCAGATAATGATTGTTGAAGATTTCAATCTCGAGGCTCCAAAGACAAAAGAGATTTCTTCAATGCTCAATGCTCTTAAAGTAAAAGGCAAAAGAACTTTGCTTCTTACAAACGGCAATCAGGATAATGTTTACAAATCCGGTCGCAATATTTCAAAAGTGAATGTATTGGAAGCCAACAAAGCTTCTGCTTACGATTTATTAAACAATCAAGTGTTGTTGGTTCAGAAAAGTGCAGTTAATCTTTTAGAAAACTCAATTAATTAAATCGGTTTAAAAATGAAAAGTGTTTTAGTAAGACCTTTATTAACGGAAAAGATGAGCGGCATTAGCGAAAAAAATGCAACCAAGTATGGATTTGTTGTTGCAGTTGACGCAAATAAAATTGAGATAGCCAAAGCTCTTAAAGAAAAATTCAATGTTGATGTTGTTTCCGTTAATACAATACGTAATAAAGGAAAAGTAAAAACGCAGTTGACAAGAAAAGGCAGATTTACAGGAAGAACAGCCAAGTATAAAAAAGCGATTGTTACTTTAAAAGAAGGTCAATCAATAGATATTTTTGGTCAAGCATAGTAATACCGAAATTCGGAGTCTAAACTTAAATGGCAATTAGAAAATTAAAACCAAATACCCCGGGAACGAGATTCATGAGTATCTCTTCATTTGAAGAGGTTACCAAGACTAATCCCGAAAAATCTCTGCTGAATGTAATACGAAAATCAGGCGGCAGAAATAATCAGGGAAGAGTTACATCGCGTCACCGCGGCGGCGGACATAAAAGACGTTACAGAGTAATAGATTTCAAGCGCGATAAAAAAGGCATTCCGGCAAAAGTATTTTCAATTGAATACGATCCAAACAGAACATCACGCATCGCGTTGTTAAACTATGCGGACGGTGAAAAGAGATATATTATTGCTCCAGACGGTTTAAAAGTCGGTTCATCTTTGATGTCGGGTTCCGGTTCGGAAATTAAAGTAGGAAATGCTCTTCCTTTAAAAGAGATTCCGCTTGGAAGTTTTGTACATAATGTTGAATTGAAGCCTGGTAAAGGCGGCCAGCTCGGCAGATCCGCCGGATCATCTTTGCAGCTTATGGCCCGCGAAGGCAAGATGGCTCAGTTGAAGATGCCTTCCGGTGAAGTTAGAATGGTTAATGTTGACTGCATGGCTACATACGGAATTGTAGGAAACATAGATCATGAAAATATCAGTCTAGGCAAAGCAGGAAGAAGCAGATGGCTGGGAATAAGACCTGCAAGCCGCGGTGTTGCAAAGAATCCTGTTGACCACCCGATGGGCGGCGGTGAAGGTAAAACTTCTGGCGGCGGACATCCGGTATCACCGTGGGGACAGAAAGCAAAAGGATTAAAGACCAGAAAGAGAAAAAATCTTTCTAATAAATACATCGTCAAGAGAAGAAAATAAGACAGAGTAGAATATGCCAAGATCAGTAAAAAAAGGTCCATTCATTAACATTAAGTTAATGCAGAAAATTCAAAAACTGAACGATACTAATCAGAAGAAGATAATTAAGACTTGGTCCAGAACCAGCACAATTACTCCTGACTTTGTCGGTCATACAATTGCAGTTCATAACGGAAATAAAATGATACCGGTATACATATCTGAGAATATGGTTGGTCATAAACTCGGCGAGTTTGCACCAACAAGAGTATTCAGAGGACATCCGGGAACTAAAGCAGAAAAAGCATCTAAAGTAAAGTGATACTAGGGAAATGATGATGGAAGCGAAATCAACTCACAAATACATTGGAACATCACCACGAAAAATGAGATTAGTAATTGATCTGATCAGAGGAAAATCTGTAGATCAGGCAATTGAGATTCTTCATTTTTCGCCAAAGCATTCTTCTGCTACTGCCGAAAAAGTTTTGCGTTCCGCTGTATCTAATTTGATGAACAAAGATGAAAACACAAAACATGAAGTTTCCGATTTCTTTGTGAAGGAAGCTTTTGTTAATCAAGGTCCAACCTTGAAAAGAATCTCGGCTGCTCCGATGGGCCGGGCTTACAAAATAAGAAAAAGATCTAATCACGTAACTATTGTAGTTGCTACAAAAAAGTAATCTTAGGAGGAAGTTTTGGGTCAAAAAGTTAATCCAATCGGTTTTAGAGTTGGTACCATAAGAGGATGGGAATCGAACTGGTATGAAAACAAGAGCTATGCTGGTAAACTTGTAGAGGATAAAAAACTTAGAACCTATGTAAGAAAAAGATTACAGAACGCTGGAATCTCTTCCATCGTTATCGACAGAACTTCGAAAAATATTGTTCTTACAATTCACACTTCGAGACCGGGTGTTGTAATAGGAAAGAGCGGAAAAGAGATCGCTCAGTTGGAAGAAGAATTAAAAAAGCTTACAGATAAGGAAGTGAAAATTCAGATCACGGAAATAAAGAGACCTGAACTTGATGCAACCTTAGTTGCAGAAAATATTGCAAGACAGCTTGAAGGAAGAGTTTCTTTCAGAAGAGCCATGAAGCAGTCGATTACTACTGCGATGAGAATGGGTGCAGAAGGAATCAGAATTATGTGCTCCGGAAGATTGGGCGGTGCAGAAATGGCACGCACAGAGCAGTATAAAGAAGGAAGAATTCCGCTGCATACAATCCGCGCGGATATAGATTACGGCACAGCAACAGGTCAGACCATTTACGGATCGTTAGGAGTAAAAGTCTGGATTTGCCGCGGAGAAATTTTAGGAAAACGTTCAACCGAATAAGAAAAAAGAATCTGCCGAAGAGCAGAAAAGTTTGAGGAGTTTTTTTCATGTTAATGCCCAAAAGAGTAAAGTATCGTAAAGCACATAGAGGCAGAAGAGCCGGTAAAGCTACGCGCGGTCATCTTGTGAATTTCGGAGACTATGGTTTAAAAGCGCTTGAACCAGCATGGATCACCAGCCGCCAGATTGAATCTTGCCGCGTTGCCTTGTCCCGTCATATGAAGAGAGACGGAAAAATGTGGATAAGAATTTTTCCAGATAAGCCGGTAACAAAGAAACCTCTCGAAACAAGAATGGGTAAAGGTAAAGGCGCGCCTGAATTTTGGGTTGCTGTTGTTAAACCCGGTAGAATCATGTTTGAAATCGGCGGTATTGATAAAACCACAGCGATCGAAGCGCTTACTATAGCTTCTCATAAGCTCCCAATTAAAACTAAAATTTGTCAGCGTCCTGACTTAGAAGCATAAAAGGATTTAAGAGATGAAGATTTTTGAAATAAGAGAAATGTCCACAGAAGAAATTGCAAAAAGAATTCTCGAAGACCAGAAGAATTTGGTGGACTTAAAATTTCAGCAGGAATTAAAAAATTTAACAAACACAGCTAAACTGCACGCAGTAAGAAAAGATATTGCAAAAATGAAAACTGTTCTTAAAGAGCGCCAGATGCAGGAAGCAAAAACCTCAAAGGCAAATAAATAAGGAGTATTCGAGTTCCAATGGAGAAAAGAAGTTTAAGAAAAACCAGGATCGGTACTGTTGTCAGTAACAAGATGCAGAAAAGTATAATTGTTGCAATTGAGAGACGCGTGGCTCATCCGATTTATAAAAAATATTTTAAGAAGACCACAAGATTAATGGCTCACGATGAGAAGCAGGAATGCGGAATCGGCGATGTTGTTAAGATTATGGAAACTCGTCCTTTGAGCAAAAGAAAAAATTGGCGCTTGGTTCAGATAGTAGAAAAAGCGAAGTAAAAAAGCTTGCCGCTTTAAGCGGTGTTGATAAGGAAAAAATAAATCATGGTACAAGAAGAAACTAATTTAATCGTAGCAGATAATTCCGGCGCTAAAAAAGTAAGATGCATACGCGTCTTGGGCGGCAGCGATCGCCGTTATGCGAGTGTTGGAGATGTTATTGTTGTAAGCGTTAAATCTGCTATTCCAGGCGGCGGTGTTAAAAAAGGTGAAGTAAGCCGCGCTGTTGTTGTCCGTACTAAAAAAGAAGTTCGCAGAAACGACGGGTCATACATCCGCTTCGATGAAAATGCCGCGGTTCTTCTGAATGCTCAGGGCGAGCCTAAAGGTACGCGTATCTTTGGTCCGGTTGCCAGAGAACTTAGAGACAAAAAATTCATGAAGATTATTTCTTTGGCTCCAGAAGTTTTATAAGGATAAGAAAATGAAGATTAGAAAAAATGATTCAGTAGTTGTGGTTGCCGGAAACAGCAAAGGTAAAACCGGAAAAGTTTTAAAAGTGTTTCCTAAAGAAAACCGTGTTATTGTTGAAGGTATCAATCTTCGCAAAAGACATACAAAACCTACTCAGAAAAATCCTCAGGGAGGAATAACTGAGAAAGAAGCTCCGATCAATGCTTCGAACGTAATGATTTTAGATCCGAAGTCAAACAAAAAAACAAGAATCGGTGCTAAACTTATTATCGATGAAAAAACAGGCAAGAAGAAAAGCGCTAGAATAAGCAGAGCTAGCGGCGAGATGATTGCTTAATAAACATCGCCTGCAGGCGGGTAAATTTTAAGGACTTGTAATTATAATGGCAAAAGAACAAAAACCACAGAAAGAGCAGAAAGAAGTTAAAGAGAAAAAAGTTGCAGCAGCTGAAGGGAAGAAAGCAGAACCCAAAGTTGCCGAACCTAAAATTCCAGCTCGTTTGAAAGAAAAATATCAGAAGGAAATTGTTCCAAAATTGAAAGAACAGTTTGCCTATAAGAGCATTATGCAGGTTCCCAGACTGGAAAAAATTGTTATCAATATGGGAGTCGGTCAGGCGGCCTCTGATGCAAAGATTCTTGAAGAAGCTGTGCGTGATCTTGAGACCATAACCGGTCAAAAAGCTTCAATCAGAACAGCCAAGAAAGCTATCTCCAATTTCAAACTTCGCGAAGGAATGAAGATAGGTGCAAAAGTTACTTTAAGAAAAGAAATGATGTATGAATTTCTGGATCGTTTTATTTCTCTGGCTCTTCCGCGTGTGCGCGACTTCCGCGGTGTTCCCGATAAATCATTTGACGGAAGAGGCAATTACACTCTGGGTTTGAAAGAACAGATTATTTTTCCTGAAATAAATGTTGATAAAGTTACTAAGATTCTTGGAATGGATATTACGTTTGTTACAACTGCAAAGACAGACAAAGAAGCATTCGAATTACTTACAGCTTTCGGAATGCCTTTCAGAAAAAAAGAAATTAACTAAAGGGAAGTCATGGCAAGAAAGAGTTTATTAGCGCGTGAAGATAAAAGAAAAGCAATGGCTGATAAATACGCAGCGCGCAGAAAAGAATTGAAAGAAAAGGGTGAATACGAAGCTTTGCAGCTTCTTCCAAGAAATTCTGCCCCCACCCGTTTACATAATAGATGTAAAATGACCGGAAGACCGAGAGCTTATTCAAGAAAATTCGGTGTCTCCCGTTTAGTACTGCGCGAAATGGCTCTTCGCGGATTGATACCCGGTCTTAAAAAAGCAAGTTGGTAACCGAAGGAGAAATGTAAATGCATACTACCGATCCGATTGCGGATTTTTTAACTCGAATTAGAAATGCTGTCAAAGCAAAGAAAAAAGTTGTAGATATTCCTTCTTCAAAAATGAAGGTTGGATTAGCCGAAATTTTAAAGGCAAATAAATTTATCAAAGATTATAATGTAGTTGAAGACGGAAAGCAGAATGTACTGAGAGTACATCTTCAATACGTAAACGGAGTGCCTTCTATTACCGGTATGCGCAGAATTTCAACTCCCGGTTTGAAAAGATATGTAGGCAAAGAAAAACTTCCGCGCGTACTCAACGGACTTGGAATTGCAGTTCTTTCAACTCCTAAAGGTCTGTTGTCTGATAAACAAGCAAAACGAGAAGCAGTCGGCGGCGAAGTAATCTGCCACGTTTGGTAAAAAAATTTTAAGAGGAAAAGAAATTGTCACGTATAGGTAAAAAACCAATTCCAGTTAAAGATGTAACAGTTACAAAATCCGGCAACGTCATTAAAGTTAAAGGTAAACTTGGCGAACTGGAAATGAAGATACATCCGAACATCACTGTTGATGTAACCAAAGAAGAAGTGGTTGTTAAGAGACCCGATGATTTGAAAGAGAACAGAGCTCTTCACGGATTGACCCGTGCTTTAATCAACAACATGGTTAAAGGCGTAACGGAGGGATACTCTAAAACACTTGATATAGTTGGCGTTGGTTATAAAGCGGAAGCAAAAGGTGAGGCAGTGTTGTTCACAATAGGTTACTCGCACCCGATTTTGTTTATGCCGCCGGCAGGAATTAAAATGGAAGTACCGGCTCCAACTCAGGTGAAGATCACCGGATTCGATAAAGAATTAGTTGGAATGATTGCCGCAAAGATCAGATCATTCAGAAAACCTGAACCGTATAAAGGAAAAGGTATCAAATACTCTAACGAAGTGATTATACGTAAAGCAGGCAAGACTGCCGGTAAGTAATAGGAGAAATTGAAAATGTTTTTGAAAGACAATACACAAAGAGCAAAAAAGAAAGCAAGAATTCGCAAAAAAATATCCGGCACCGCCGAACGCCCGCGTTTATCTATTTTCAGAAGCGCAAACAATATGTACGCTCAATTAATTGATGACGTAAAAGGAGTAACACTGGTTGATGCCTCTTCTTTGTCTAAAGAGCTTGCCGCAGAAATAAAAGATTCAAAAGGTAAGATCTCTAAAAGCAAAGCTGTTGGAAAATTGCTGGCAAAGAAAGCAGTTGAAAAAGGTATTACCACAGCAGTATTCGATAGAAGCGGATACCGCTATCACGGAAGAGTGCAGGCAGTTGCAGAAGGCGCTCGCGAAGGCGGAATAAAAATGTAAGGATTGCCGGGTCGTCTAATGGCAGGACAACGCCCTTTGGAGGCGTCTGTAGAGGTTCGACTCCTCTCCCGGCAGCCAAAATTAGACGATTCTAAAAAGATTAAACAAGTTTGTAAACACAGGAGCTAAAATTGAATTTCAAGTACAAAAAAGTATCGGGTCTTGAGAATCTTAAAGAGAAAATCGTTCACATCAATAGAGTTGCTAAAGTTGTTAAAGGCGGTAGAAGATTCAGCTTCAACGCAATTGTAGTAGTTGGCGATTCTAACGGTCACGTCGGTGTTGGACTTGGCAAAGCAAATGAAGTTACCGATGCTATCTCTAAAGGCATTGACGATGCTAAGAAAAATGTTTATAGAGTATCAATCATAAAAGGGACAATTCCGCATCCGATCACGGGAAAATTCGGCGCTGGAACTGTTCTTCTTAAACCGGCAACCCCCGGTACCGGATTGATTGCCGGCGGCGGAGTTCGTGCGGTTCTTGAAGCTGCCGGAGTTCAGGATATCCTTACAAAATCACTCGGCTCCAGCAATCCGCATAACCAGGTTAAAGCTACATTGAATGCTCTGCTCAATCTTGTTGATGCTAGATCAATGGCACGCAAACGCGGATTAAACGTAAATGAGTTATTCAATTTGTAATTCCGAGGAAATGATGGCAAAGAAAATTAAAATTATTCAGACAGGCAGTGTAATAGATCGTCCCGTTGTTCAGAAAAGAACCATCGAAGCGTTGGGTCTTGCCAGACCTAATCATTTTGTTGTTAAAAATGACACTCCTCAAATAAGAGGGATGATTAAAAAAGTACACCATCTTGTAAAAGTAGAAGAAATTGAAGCGTAAGGTGATAAATGGATATTCTAAGTAATCTGAAACCTGCAAAAGGTTCAAACAAAAAAACAAAAAGAATTGGACGCGGTGAAGGATCCGGACATGGCGGAACTGCTACACGCGGAGAAAACGGACAGCGTTCTCGTTCCGGCGCTAAATTTAAAGTCTGGTTTGAAGGTGGTCAGATGCCTCTTCAAAGAAGACTTCCTAAAAGAGGTTTTAAAAGCCCATTTAAAGTAATAAATCAAGTAATCAATCTTACTGTTTTACAAAGATTGGTAGACGAGAAAAAAATTCAGGATGGAGAAGTAAACGCGGTTTCATTGTTCAAGAGCGGAGCTATCAGCAAAGCAACTGCTCCTTACAAAATCCTTGCTAAAGGTGAATTAAAAGCGAAACTAAATGTTGAAGCGCATTCATTCAGCGCTTCTGCAAAAGAAAAAATTGAATCTGTCGGCGGAACTATTAAAGAGATTAAATTTTAATGGCAAAATTACAAGAAACATTCCGGAATATTTTCAAGATTCATGAATTACGCCAGAGGATTCTTTATTCGATTGCTCTGCTCGTAATTGTAAGAATTGGAACTCACATCACGCTGCCGGGTATTGATACGGCCTTGCTTCATCAGGCGGCGGCAAATAAGGATTCCAATAATCTTTTCGGCTTATACGATCTCTTTGTCGGAGGCGCATTCTCCAACGCGGCAGTGCTGGCGCTTGGAATAATGCCTTATATCTCTTCGTCAATTATTCTACAGATAGCCGGAGCGGTTATACCTTATTTCCAAAAACTTCAGCGCGAAGGTGAGGAAGGAAGAAAAAAATTGAACCAGCTCACAAGATATGGAACAGTTGTAATATCGGCTTTCCAGGCTTGGGGCGTTACTATTCATTTAATGAATATGAATGTTCCCGGAGCAGGTCCTATTGTTCCTGAAGCTGTTAGGGGAATTCTCTGGACACTCTCTTCTGTAACAATTCTGGTTGCAGGAACAATGTTCATTATGTGGATGGGCGAACAGATTACGGAAAAGGGAATTGGCAACGGTATTTCTCTTATAATTTTTATCGGTATCATAAACCGTTTTCCATTCGCTTTATTGGATGAATACAGACTTATTACAAGCGGTCAGCGCAATATTGTAATTGAGGTTGTAATTATTGCATTGATGGTTCTAATTATTGCTGGTGTAGTGCTGGTTACTCAGGGCACAAGAAGAATTCCTGTTCAGTATGCAAAACGGGTGGTAGGAAGAAAAGTATACGGCGGCGTAACCCAGTATATTCCTCTAAGAGTGAATACAGCCGGTGTAATGCCTATCATATTCGCACAGTCAATAATGTTCATTCCCAGCACACTGTTCTCATTCTTCCCTGACAACGAATTCATTGCAAACGTTGCACAATATTTTACTTATCAGAGTTTGACTTATTCGTTTATATATGCTTTGATGATCATCTTCTTCACTTATTTTTATACTGCAATCGCATTTAATCCTCAGGATGTTGCGGAAAATATGAAGAAGCAGGGCGGATTTATTCCTGGTATAAGACCTGGAAAACAGACCGCAGATTTCATTGATAATATTTTAACAAAGATTACATTGCCGGGATCGGTATTCCTTGCAATTATCGCTATTCTTCCGGCTTTCATTTCTAAATTCGGAGTAAGCGGAAGTTTTGCTTCGTTCTTCGGCGGCACAAGCTTATTGATTATTGTGGGTGTTGCTTTAGACACACTACAGCAAATTGAATCTCATCTTTTGATGAGGCATTACGACGGATTTATGAAGTCCGGCAAACTTAAAGGCAGAAGATTCTAGATTTATAGTGATATTAATTAAAAGCAGTCGCGAAATAGATTTAATTCGTGAAAGCTGCAAGATAGTAGCAGAGACATTACAATTAGTGAAGCGCAACGTCAGAGTTGGCGTTACGACGCAAGAGCTGGATAAAATTGCCGAGGATTATATCTTAAGCAATAATGCCCGCCCTGCATTCAAAGGTTATTCGCAGGCAGGTTCTTTTGATTATCCAGGCTCAATTTGTTCTTCAATTGATGATGAAGTTGTTCACGGTATTCCCGGCAGCAGAGCGCTGAAAGAGGGAGAGTTGCTATCCATCGATGTGGGCGTTGAAAAGAACGGTTACTACGGCGATGCGGCTCTTTCTGTAGCGGTTGGAAATATTTCTCCCGAAAAACAGAAACTGATGGATGTTACCGAAAGATCTTTGTATCTCGGTATAGAACAGGCGGTTGAGAAAAACAGACTCGGAGAAATTTCATACGCAATTCAGTTTTACTGCGAATCGCACGGATATTCTGTAGTTAGGGATTTATGCGGTCACGGTGTGGGAAAATATCTGCATGAAGAACCGCAGATACCAAACTACGGCAGAAAAAGTAACGGACCAATTCTGAAAAACGGAATGACGCTTGCAATAGAACCGATGATTAATATGGGAAGTTACAAAGTTTTTGTTGCAGATGACGGATGGACAGTTTTGACCTTAGACGGAAAACCTTCTGCCCATTTTGAACATACGATTGCTATTATTGAAGGTAAACCAGAAATATTAACGAAGTGCGATTAAAAATAGATGGCTAAACAGGGACCGATAAAAGTAGACGGAATAGTGACTGAGACATTGCCAAATGCTCATTTTAAAGTCCGTTTAGATAATGGTCATGAAATTTTAGCTCATATATCCGGAAAAATGAGAATGCACTTCATAAAAATTTTAGTTGGTGATAAAGTTGCAATTGAACTTTCACCGTATGATTTGAACAAAGGTAGAATTACATACAGATATAAATAACGGAGAAGAAATAAATGAAGGTCCGCTCATCTGTTCGCAAGATTTGTGAGAACTGTAAGATCATTAAAAGAAAAGGGGTTGTAAGAGTGATCTGCAAAAACCCTAAACACAAACAAAGACAAGGTTAAACTTAGGAGGTTATAGATTTGGCTCGTTTAGCTGGCGTTGACTTACCAAAAAACAAAAAAGCTTATATCGGATTAACTTATATCTTTGGAATTGGTGATACTGCTTCCATGGATATTCTTACCAAGGCAGGAGTTGATCCTAACAAGAAAGTTTCCGATTTGAGCGAAGAAGAGATTGCCAAGATCCGTTCTGTTATGACTGCAGAGTACAGAGTTGAAGGTGCACTCAGAAGTGAAGTTCAGCAGAACATTAAAAGATTAATGGATATTGGTGCGTACCGCGGAATTCGCCATAGAAGAGGTTTACCTGTCCGCGGACAACGTACAAGAACCAATTCCAGAACACGTAAAGGTAAACGCAGAACTGTTGCCGGCAAGAAGAAAACACCGGCTAAGAAGTAATTAATAATTTTTTTTGAGGAGCAAAATTGGCTAAAGTTGTAAAAAAGACAAAAAAGAAAGTTCACGTTGATTCTGTTGGCGTGGCTCACATTAAAGCCTCTTTCAATAACGTGCTTGTTACTTTGACCGACATTTATGGAAATACAATTTCATGGTCTACAGCCGGCAAAAACGGTTTCAAAGGTTCCAGAAAGAACACTCCGTTTGCAGCACAGGTTACAGCAGAAGCCGCTGCTAAAGAAGCTTATGATCTGGGATTAAGAAAAGTTGACGTTTTTGTAAAAGGTCCCGGCTCCGGACGTGAAGCAGCAATTAGAGCTTTGAATACAGCTGGATTGGATATTCTCTCGATCAAGGATCAGACTCCAATTCCGCACAACGGATGCCGACCACCAAAACGTAGAAGAGTTTAATAGGAGAAACTTTAGATGGCAAGATACACCGGTCCCAGCTGCAAATTGTGCAGAAGGGAAAAACAAAAATTATTTTTAAAAGGCAACAAGTGTTTGTCCGAAAAATGTCCGCTCGAACAGAAAAATTATGCTCCGGGTCAGCATGGTTTGACCAGAAGAGCAAAATTCTCTGAATACGGCGTTCAGCTTCGCGAAAAACAAAAGGTAAAAAGAATTTACGGTTTACAGGAGACTCAGTTCCATAATCTGTTTGAGACAGCTAACCGTCAGAAAGGTATTACAGGCGGCAACCTGATTAAATTATTGGAAAGGAGATTTGACAACGTTGTTTATCGTCTTGGATTTGCTCCTTCTAGAAAATCAGCTCGTCAATTGGTTCTTCATGGACATTTTACCGTTAACGGAAAGACGGTTGACATTCCATCCTTCACGCTCTCGGCCGGAGATGTAATTTCTGTGCGCGAGAAAAGTAAGAAATTGGATGCAATCCATAATTCCTTGAGAAGAACAAAAGACAACGTTTACACATGGTTGTCTGTAGATAAAGCTACTCTTAGCGGAACATTCTTGAACGTTCCGGAAAGAGAAGACATTCCATTGAATGCAAACGAACAATTAATTGTTGAGTTGTATTCTAAGTAATTTGAAAATTATTTAAGAGGATACTAAATGAGCTATCCATTTATAAAAATGCCAGAAGGTGTTGTTCTCGATGAAGCTACCAAGAGCGAGAACTTCGGAAAATTTGTCGTACAGCCGTTGGAAAGGGGTTTTGGCGTTACTTTAGGAAATGCTTTGAGAAGAGTTTTGTTATCATCCCTAACCGGTGCTGCCATCAATGCAATTAAAATTGAAGGCGTTCTGCATGAGTTTTCTACCATTCCCGGTGTAGTTGAAGATGTGACTGAACTTATTCTTAATTTGAAAAAAGTTAGAATGAGAATTCTAAATAAAAAAATTACCGGCTGCGAAATCTCTTTGTCGGGCTCTAAAGAGTTTACCGCCGGCGATATTCAAAAATTCTGCCCGGATATCGAAATTCTTAATCCGGAGCTTCATATAGCAAGACTGAATTCAGATGCAAAATTGAATATGGAATTGCGCTTCGCAGTTGGCAAAGGATACGTTCCCTCCAATGAACAGAAGATAGTAGAGGCTACAATCGGTACAATCCCGATCGATTCTATCTATACTCCTATTGTGAACTGCCATTATGATGTCGAAAATGTTCGTATCGGCGAAAAAAATGATTTTGAAAAACTGTCTTTGGAGATCCAGACAGACGGATCGATCACTCCGGAAGAAGCACTTTCTAGTTCAGCAAAGATTTTGAAAGACCACGTTCAGATGTTCATAAATTTCGACGCGGAACCCGAAGAAGAGAAAGTTGAAAATGAAAAAGACGCGGAAACCGAAAGGATAAGAAAGATTCTTCTTACAAGCGTTGATGATTTGGAATTGAGCGTACGCTCGCATAACTGCCTCAAAGCAGCCAACATCAAAAATTTATCTGATCTGGTAAGAAAGGATGAAAGCGAAATGCTGAAGTTCAGAAATTTCGGAAGAAAATCTTTGGCAGAATTAATAGAGATCGTTGACACTCACGGACTCGAATTCGGTATGGACGTCGACAAATACATAAAAGATAAACCAGAAAACAATTAGAATTCCCGGAAGGTTTAAGAATGAGACACGGAGTAAAAGGAAGAAAATTAGGAAGAACCGCAAGCCACAGAGCTGCAACTTTAAATGGACTTGCAACTTCACTGCTTCAGCATAAAAAAATTAAAACAACTCTTGCCAAGGCAAAAGAATTGCGCACGTTCGTTGAACCTCTTATAACAAAAGCAAAAAAAGATTCGGTTCACACCAGAAGACTGATTGCCGAAAAAGTTAACGATAGAAAAGTTGTTTCCGAACTCTTTAGCGAAATAGTTGCAAAAATCGGAGAAAGACCGGGCGGCTATACACGCATTGTTAAACTTGGACAGAGAAAAGGCGATGCTGCCCAGATGGCAATTATTGAACTTGTCGATTATAGCGGCATAGTTAAACCGAAGGCTTCCAAGAAAAAAGCTGAAGAGGTTAAACCGGCTGAAACTCAGGAAGTTAAAGCTGAAGAGAAAAAAGAGAAGAAAGAAAAAACGGCTAAGAAAGCAGCGGCTCCAAAACCGAAAAAAGAAAAATCTCCGAAAGAGAAAATCACAAAAGAAAAAGTAACAAAGACTACAAAGACTCCTCAGAAAAAAGGAAGCTGATCTAATATTATAAATAAGTCAAAAAAAAGAGTAGCCAATCGGTTACTCTTTTTTATTTTTAAATACTCAGTATAAATTTTTAACCAGGATTGATCTAGAAGGATTGATCGATGAAAAAAATTGAATATGTAAAAGCAGTTTACGGTTTGAGTGAAATTCCTAAAAATGAATTGCCCACGGTTGTCTTATGCGGAAGATCCAATGTCGGGAAATCATCTTTCATCAATTCCTTGTTCAACACAAAATTGGCCAAAACTTCTTCTCTGCCGGGCAAAACCAGATCGATCAATTACTATCTGGTGGAAAATAAATTTTACCTGGTAGATCTGCCCGGATTCGGCTATGCAAAAGTTTCCAAGAGCGAGCGTGACAACTGGCAGAGGCTCATCGAAAATTATTTCACTAAAAATTCTGCCATAAAATTGGCCGTGCATCTAATAGACAGCCGGCATGAACCTATGCCTTTAGATATTGAGCTTTACGATTTCCTCCATTCGAGGGAAATCCCATATATGCTGCTTTTAAACAAGACAGACAAGCTTAAACAGTCGGAACTTGCAGCCTCGCAAAAGCGGATAAGAGAATTTTTTCCGGCACTTATACCCGGGGAGAGCATCCATCTATATTCATCCGTAAAGGGGACAGGCAGAAAAGAGATTATAAAACTTTTTTCTTCTCTCTTCATTATGTGAAAATATCTTAAATCTTTCTTATTATTGAATTGCGAGTTGTGTTATTTAATAATTAATAAGTCAACACTTCACTTATTCAAGACAGCAGATGGGAATAAAAGAAAAAATAAAAAAAAGAATTTTCATCTTCTTGTTTATTCCTATCCTCACTGCCATACCTTTCTTTACTGAAGATCTGATGATCAAAATAATATCCGGCGTGGTGCTTTTAATCTATGCGGGATTTATAATTTTCCTTCGTGATTCGATGCAGAGCGGAGTAGTGGAAGAATCTTTTCAGCCGGATCTTTTTGAAGAGCCGGAATCCGACAGGAAAGGGTCGTATGACACTGATGCCGGAGAAGATATTAAAATTATTTCACCGGTAAAAAATATCGAAATAATTACGGCTGAAAATTTCGGTAGTACGATTACGAGAGGGAAGCAGGAATTTTTTAAACCGGTTGATTTCAAAGCCAATTTCGATAAGATCGTAAATGAAGAACTTCCGGAAGACGTAAATCATGATGAACAGTTCGGTTTTGTTCTTGAAAAAATATTAAATGTAGTGAAGGACGCCTACATGGCGCACACAGCAGCTTTTTTCTGGTATAACAAAAACAGAAAGCGGTTAACTCTGGAACGCTATGTTACCAGTTCAGGACAGATAAAGCAGCAGAAGTTTGATCTTGAGGATGATATTCTAGGCAAGATAGTTCAAAAAGAAGAGCCGGAACTGCTTACGGACATTTCTTCAAATGCGGAAATCGATGTCATACGGTATTACGGCGCTCCGCAGGGAATTAAAAGTTTTATAGGCGTTCCGCTCTTTTACGGAAAGCACCTTACCGGTATTCTTGTCCTGGACTCAAAAGTTAATGATGCATTCGGCATAGAGCAGGTTTATTCACTAGGCAGAATTGTAAGAGTGATTTCCATTATCATTTCACTGTTCGAAGAAAAATTTGCAGAGTCTCAGGCAGATCAGAGGCTCAAAACCCTGCTTAATATTCTTGGCTCCGACAAAAAATTCGAATCGGAAGCAGATGTGCATCAGGTGATAGAAAGTTCGATGCAGGGACTGTTGGATTGGGATTCATTTACACTTGTTTCTTTCTACCCGCAGGAACAAAAATTTAAAACTTCGAAGATCATAAACAAAACATCGCTGAAATATGCTGGCGAGAATTTGGTAATTGATTTAAACGGCACATTGGTGGGTAAGGCAATAATGAGCGCCACACCCGTCAAAATAGATGATACTTCTTCTTCAGAAATACCCCGCTTTTCCAAAACAGAAGATGTGAGTTTCGACGGCTCGTTTCTCGCAATCCCTCTCGTCTATGACGATCACAATTACGGAGTATTGTGCTTCGAGAGCCTGAAGAAAAATGTTTATTCCAACAATGAAGTTACTTATATCAAAAACGCGACAAAAATCTTCGCGTTCATTCTCCATTCGTACTCGACAATTTCGATCTTGAAAGGACTTCTTTCCGTTGATATTGAAACAAAAGCCCTCAATTACGATTCATTTTTGGAACGCCTTACTGTGGACTTAGTCAGAAGCAAAGAATTGGATATTCAGGGTGCAGTTGCTATGATTCGCATCGATGATTTTCTGGAGCAGGATTCACTTTTTGAAAGCAATCCGTTCCCTAAGGTACTCAGAGTTGTGGGTCAAATGATTAAAGACGAAATGACTCCTCTGAATTTGATGGGAAGAATCAGCGAGAAAGTTTTTGCTGTTTATTTTTTCAATATGTCGCCGAAAGATGTCTTTTTGTGGGCAGAGAAGCTGAGAATTAAAATAGCGCGCAAGGCAATTGCTGTTGCTTCCAAACAAACCACATTCACAGTCTCCATTGGAGTTGCTGCAACCACCAATAAAGCTGACGCTCAGGAAATACTTACAAACGCGGAACTCGCGCTCAAAAAAGCTATCGAAAAAGGCGGCAATTCAGTTAAAAATATCGGTTAACATTCCGGAATAACATTGAACAATTTTTTTATAATCGTACTCGACGGCGTGGGCGTTGGAGAACTTCCGGATGCCTCAAAATATTCCGATAC
>JAKAMT010000171.1 GCA_021812705.1 Bacteroidota bacterium
ATATTCTGAACAATATTAAAATGCCCAAGACCTGGTATCTAACATCGGACGGCGTTTTATATTATGTAAGGTACAACAACCTTGAAGAAGTGCTCGAGCAGAAATACAAAGAGATTGAAGAGATACGGATTGAATATCCGCACGTAGTGCAGCTATTTAAAAATTCCGAATTCCCGCCTGATATATTGAAGGGACTGTCCGTTGCTCTCGATGATTTCGGTGAGCATCCTCTGGTAGTACGAAGTTCCAGTCTTCTTGAAGATCAGCTTGGCTCATCTTTCTCCGGAAAATATAAAAGTCTGTTCCTCGCCAATCAGGGTACAAAGCAGGAAAGAATGGCGGCTTTAATGGATGCAATAGCAGAAGTTTATGCTTCTACATTCAGTCCTGATCCTATCGAGTACCGCTCCGAGAGAGGACTTCTTGATTTTCACGAAGAGATGGGAATAATGATTCAGGAAGTTGTGGGAACAAGAATAGGACACTACTTCATGCCTGCTTTTGCAGGGGTCGCATTCAGCAATAATGAATTCCGATGGTCACCGAGAATTAAACGCGAAGACGGATTGCTTAGGTTAGTTCCCGGATTAGGTACGCGTGCTGTCGACCGTTTGAGTGATGATTATCCAGTTCTCGTATCTCCGGGTCAGCCGAATTTAAAAGTGAATGTTACGCCTCAGGAAATTATCCGATACTCGCCTCAGAAAATAGACCTTATTAATCTGATGACAAACGAATTTGAATCTGTTCCTGTAAGCCAGGTAATCAAGGAATACGGTTCAGAATATCCTCTCTTCACTCAAATATTTTCGTTGATGGACGGAAATATGATTCGCCAGCCAAGCGTTATGGATGTTGGCGATCACTCTAAAGATTTTTACGTTACATTCGACGGTTTGATAACAAAATCAAATTTTCTGAAGAAAGTTGACACGATCATCAAAACTCTGCAGGAGAAAATTAAAACTCCTGTTGATATTGAGTTCGCATCGGATGGTGAAGATTTTTACATGCTTCAGTGCCGTCCTCAGAGTTTTTTGGGAGAATCCAATTCGGATATTATCCCAAAAGATGTGGCAAAGGATAAAATAGTTTTTACCGCGTATAAATACATATCCAACGGAAAGGTGCCGGATATAACTCATGTTGTGTATGTGGATCCCCTGAAATATTCTGAATTATCAGACATGGATAAGATGCTTGCCGTAGGAAGAGCAGTCAGTAGAATAAATAAATTGCTTCCCAAAAGAAATTTTATACTTATAGGTCCGGGCAGGTGGGGAAGCAGAGGAGACATACGGCTTGGCGTAAGCGTAACATATTCGGACATTAATAATACTGCCATGCTTATAGAAGTTGCCCGTAAGAAAGGAAATTATGTGCCGGATCTTTCTTTCGGTACTCACTTCTTCCAGGATCTGGTGGAAGCAAATATCCGCTATCTTCCACTCTATCCAGATGATCCGGGAATAATTTTTAATGAGAAATTTTTTAATGAGTCGCGGAACAGTTTGCCTGAATTGGCGCCCGAATACTCCAGCCTTTGCGATGTAATTAAAGTGATAGATGTGAAGGAGGCAACCGGCGGTTTGGTCATGAAAGTATTTATGAACTCAGAACAGGAAAAAGCTATCGGAATTTTTACAACCGCAGATGGAGAAATTGTTCTTGATGCCGAGTTTAAAGAATTTTTTGATTATCATCCTAGTGATCATTGGCGCTGGCGTTTAAAAATGGCGGAAAAGATTGCAGCGGAATTGGATCCGGAACGGTTTAATGTGAAAGGGATTTATGTTTTCGGAAGTGCTAGAAACGCTTCCTCCGGTCCGGAAAGCGATATTAATCTTTTAGTCCACATCGATTCCCAGAAATGCGATTTAAGCCAATTGAGTCTCTGGTTTGAAGGTTGGAGCCTGGCTCTGGCAGAGATGAACTATTTAAGAACCGGATATAAATCGGCCGGTTTGCTCGACATCAATTATGTTACCGATGCCGATATTGCTTCAAAAACAAAGTTTGGAATTAAAATTACATCTTCGACGGATGCAGCCAGACCGCTTAAGATGAAACAGGCCTCTGCTGATGAAAATTAATTTTCCTTAATGAAAAGAATTATTTATTGACAAAGTGAACTATTCCCATATATTTGCGGTTGTAAAAATAAAAGAGTAATAAATGTTCAGAGTACACCGTCATAATCATCATCATTCAATCCCTATAGAGGATGCCGGTAATCTTTAAATAGTTTTATGATATAAATTAAGATCCGGCACTGCCGGATTTTTTGTTTTAAAGGAGAAATTATGTTGAATGGAAATTTGAAATTGGCGATTCAAAAAAGCGGAAGACTTACGGAAAAGTCGATCCAGCTTCTAAGAAACTGCGGACTTGATATAGACAACTATTCAAACCGGCTGATTGTTTCATCTAGAAATTTTAATCTTGATCTGTTATTTCTGAGAGACGACGATATTCCTGAGTATGTGCAGGATGGAGTTGCGGATATTGGGATAGTGGGGGAGAATGTTGTTATCGAAAAAGAAGCCGAAGTTGATATAATCCAGAAATTAGGTTTCGGAAAATGCAAGCTTATGATTGCCATTCCGGAAGACGCAACCATGATGAATACTGAGGAACTGAGCGGAACGCGCATCGCTACTTCATATCCGAAGATTTTGAAGAATTATTTGAAGAACCAAAAAATAGATGCAAAGGTGATTACAATCAGCGGCTCGGTTGAGATAGCCCCGTCTCTCGGAATAGCAGATTCTATTTGCGATATCGTTTCGACCGGCAATACTCTCAAGCTGAATAAATTGAAAAAATTCACGAGTGTTTTCGATTCGGAAGCCGTCTTAATCGGCACAAAAATTTTAGATCCGGGCTCCGAAAAATATATCCTGCTCAAAAATTTGATACTGAGAATTGAATCATCATTGAACGCACGAACCTCGAAATATCTGATGATGAATGTGCCGAAACAATCTCTTGAAAGAATCGAAGAAATTTTGCCTTCTCTCAAAAGTCCTACAATTCTTCCCTTGGCAGATGAATCGATGCTTTCGGTTCACGCTGTTATCCCTTCAGATACGTTCTGGGATATACAGAATGATCTTATAAATGCAGGCGCTTCAGGTTTATTATTAATTCCGATAGAGAATATGCTGCTATGAAAAACTATGCTATGAAAAATATTTCCGAAAAGAAGCTGGAAAAATTATTTAAACGTCCCGAATTAAAAAATGAGAAACTAAGTCTTGTCCAAAATATTGTATCAGATATAAAAAAGAATGGATTGAAAGCGGCGTTAAAATATGCACAAAAGTATGACGGATTCAGCGGCGGGAATATAAAAGTATCGGAAAAAGAGATTGAAAATTCAGAAAAATTATTGGACGGCGGATCAAAATCCGCAATTCAAACTGCATTCCGGAATATTAAAAAATTTCATCTGAGACAGTTCCCCTTAAATTATGAAATGGAGACAGGCAAAGATATATTTTGTTCAAGGGAATTCAGGCCGATTGAAAATGTGGGTCTATATATTCCCGGCGGAACAGCTGCGCTCCCTTCCACATTATTAATGCTCGGTATACCGGCGCGCATTGCGGGCTGCAAAAGAATTGTGGCAATTACCCCGGTTAAAAATAAATTAAATCCCGCTCTTCTTTACGCTGCCAAATTATGCGGCATTAATGAAATTTATAAAATTGGCGGCGCTCATGGAGTAGCTTTGCTGGCATACGGCGATAAAAAAATTAAAAAGATCGATAAAATATTCGGCCCGGGAAATCAATACGTAACAGCGGCTAAATCGCTAGTGAGTATTGATGCCGGAGGATGCGCTATTGATATGCCGGCGGGACCGAGCGAAGTGTTAGTGATTGCAGATGAGAGTGCTAACCCTGAATATGTCGCTGCCGATCTTTTATCGCAGGCAGAACACGGGGCAGACAGCCAGGTGATTCTTTTATCTGCAAGTGAACAGATAATAAAAGAGGTTAACCGGCAGATAAAAATTCAAAAGAAAAGAATGCCAAGAGAGAATATAATAGACCAATCGCTTAAAAATAGTTTTTCTCTTTTGGTAGAATCGGTAAGTGATGCAATAAGATTGAGCAATAGGTATGCGCCCGAGCATCTAATACTGAATATGAAAAATTACAGGAAATATCGTAATCAAATAATCAATGCCGGATCAGTATTCTTCGGTCCTTATTCACCCGAAAGCCTGGGGGATTATGCATCCGGGACTAATCACAGTCTGCCGACTTACGGCTATGCAAAAGTTTACGGTGGAATATCAGTAGAATCGTTTATGAAAAGTATCACTTTTCAGTCGGCCGGAGTAAAAGGATTTAAGAAACTCGCACCCGCAGTCATAAAATTAGCGGAGATAGAAAAATTGGATGCACACGCAAACGCAATTAAAGTGAGAATGAAAGATGAATATTGAATCTCTTGTTAGAAAAAATATTTTAAACCTGAAACCTTATACTTCTGCAAGAGGAAGCCATCTTTCAGGTATTTTATTGGACGCTAATGAGAACAGTTTTGGAAGCGCAATTGATGATGTGAAGGTAAAAGCCCTTAACCGCTATCCTGATCCTTTTCACAATGAACTCAGGGAGAAACTTTCGGAGTACTTAAAAGTAAATAAAGAAAATATCTGCATAGGCGTTGGTTCGGACGAAATCATCGATCTGCTTGTCAGAATATTTTGTGAGCCCAAAATAGATAACGCAATAATTCCGGAACCCACATACGGAATGTATAAAGTGGTTTGTGATATAAATGAAATAAATACTCTGAATGTGCAATTGAATTCTTCATTTCAGCCGGAAGCGGAAACTATACTTAATAAGGCGGATGAGAATTCAAAAATTATATTCCTATGCTCGCCAAATAATCCGACCGGCAACCTTATAAATCCTGAAATTATTTATGAACTTGCAAAAAAATTCAAGGGCATTATAATTGTCGATGAAGCTTATATTGAGTTTGCCGAATCGCATTCACTGATCGGTTCAATAAATGAATTCCCGAATATTGTCGTTACAAGGACATTCTCAAAGGCTTGGGGGCTGGCCGGCGCACGATGCGGCTACGCCGTTGCTTCCAAAGAAATTATAGATCTTCTCTACAAAATAAAAATGCCCTATAATATCAATAAATTCACAAGCGAAGCTATCCTTAATGCACTAAAAAATAGCGGGAAAAAGGATAAATTTGTAGAGGAGATTAAAAAGGAAAGAGAGTATTTAACGCAGACGCTCTCTTCCAATGCGAAAATAAAAAAAGTATATCCCTCTGAGAGCAATTATATTCTGTTTGAGTGTGAAGATCCTAAAAACGTGTACGATAAATTGATTGCAAAAGGTATTGTAATTAGAGACAGAAGCGCTCAGGTAAAAAACTGTTTGAGAGTTTCTGTAGGTACGCATGAAGAGAACGACCGTTTTATTAAAGAATTATTTGGAGTATTATAGTTTTGGCGCAAAAATTAAAAAACAAAAAAAGAATATCTTCCCA
>JAKAMT010000172.1 GCA_021812705.1 Bacteroidota bacterium
GATAAAGCCATCAGATACAAACCGCGTATTCTGGACTGAAGATTTTCTTCCGTAATATTTTCTTTCTGTCCGTTGAACGAATCTCTCAATACATCCAGCACCTTATCCACAACCGGCTGGATCGAGATATTCTCCGATGAGATGCCGAGTTTGCCGATAAGTTTCTGGGAATCTGTAACGCTTCCGGCGCTGGAAAATTTGCTTGGCATCATAACAACGTGAACATTTTGAGCGCCGGCCGCTTTCACGGCAATGTAAGCAACAACAGCAGAATCTATTCCTCCGCTAAGCCCGACTATAATTTTTTTAAATCCTGTTTTATCAAGATAATCTTTTACGCCTAGTATAAGAGCTTTAAGCACTTCCTCCTCGAATGAAGATTCGATGGCAAAATTTTCTTTATACTTTTTGTTTGTATCGTAAATAAAGTAGTCCTCTTCAAAATTTTTTCCGATGAGGTCGAGCTTTCCTGAGGAATTAAGGCACATGCTGCCGCCGTCGAAAATAAGATCTGTCTGTGCGCCGACGCAGCAAACATAAACCAAAGGCAGATGATCGGTTTTTGTGAGAACTGAAAGCATTTCAAATTTTTCTTTTCTCTTTCCGTAAGCATAAGGACTTGCCGAAATATTAATGAGCAATGAGGCTCCTTCATCCACCAATTTTTGAATCGGATCGACTGTATATCTGCGGTGCTTCCAGTAATCGGAATCGTTCCAGATATCCTCGCATATTGAGATACCTAGTTTTTCACCACGGAATTCATGCACAAAAATATTTTTTGCAGATTCGAAATATCTTACCTCATCAAAGACATCATAATTAGGGATCAAAGTTTTGTTCTGCACAAACTGAATTTTGCCCTCGTAGCATAATGCCGCGGAGTTATAAACACCGGTGCCTACTTTGTCTTCAAAATCCTCTGTTATCGTTCCGAATATAAGCCCGGCATGGGTGGTGTGCGAAGCAATTAATTCAGAATATTTTTTCACGGAATCCCGAAATTCTCTTTTTTCTACAAGGTCGAGCGGAGGATACCCGCACAGAAACAGTTCCGAAAAGATCACCAAATCCGCGCCCTCTTCAACGGCGCGCTTGTAGCCATTTAAAATTTTCTCTGAATTTCCTCTGAGATCGCCTATTATTGGATTCGACTGGCAGACAGCTATTTTCATTGATCAATAATCGATTTATCTTTTGGGTAAAGTTAGCAAGAAGGAGACTATTTTCAAATTACGCCGAAAAGTTTAAAAATCTGCAAACCTTTTCCGGCAAAGAGCGTCTTAATCTTTGAACCATTTAAGAGGTGATGAAATGAGAGACCGTTTATACCGCTCCCGCAGAATAAAAGTTATTGGAGGTGTTGCCGGAGGACTGTCGGTTTATTTTAATATTGATCCTATAATTGTGCGGATACTTTTTGTGGCTCTTACAATCATGCACGGAATGGGGCTTTTAGTCTATATTATCATGTGGATAGTAATTCCGGAAGAGCCGTTCGAATTGGCTTACCCGGTTAACAACAATCAGAATTCTCAAACATCGGGTGAAAATTCTGATTCGTCTGTGAATTCGGAATTTAATGTGCCGGAGATAAAAAAGAGCGGATCGGGTAGGATTATAGCGGGTGCAATTTTAATTGTTCTCGGTCTGATTTTCTTTGCAGACCGGTTCATCCCTTCATTCGATCTGGGCGATGTTATACCGATAATCTTTATCTTCTTTGGTGTTTTATTAATTTGGAACTCAACGAAAAAGTAGCGGAGAGATAAAATGAAAAGTGGAAAATTATTTTGGGGATTTTTTCTCCTTACAGTCGGCGCTCTGTTTCTATTAACAAAATATGATATTATCGGAACCGGTTTTGGATTTGTATGGGATCTTTGGCCGCTTATATTCGTGTTCTGGGGCGCATTGGTAATCTTCAAGGAATCTTTTGTAAGGCCTGTAATAAGCGCTCTGTTCGGAATTTTTATTGCGATGCTCCTTTTTGGAATTGTGGACAATGGGATTGGCAGCATTGACTTTTCTGAGGTACCGGGAACCTATACCGAATATTATACGGAAGATTTTGACGGAGCCATTAAAACTGCCGATATGGAAATTAATTCCGGTGCCGGACTGTTTATAATTAAAAATGTATCGGACAAGTTAGTTGAGGGAAAAGCAAAGGGAGGATTGGCCGAATACGATTTTGAAACATGGAAGGATGAAGAGAATGCGAATGTTAAATTCAATCTCCACAAAAGAAATTTTAATTTCTTCAAAGGAAGGATGAAAAATCAGCTGGAGATTTCTTTAAATCCGAATCCGGTTTGGAGCCTTCGTTTTAATATCGGCGCTTCAAAATCAAATTTCGACTTGTCTGAGTATAAAGTAAGGGATGTAGAGCTTCATACCGGCGCAGCAACGAGCAGAATGAAATTGGGAGACAAAAATGATTCCACAGATGTGCACATTGAAATGGGAGCCGCAACTGTTAATGTTGAAGTGCCTTCCGGTTCCGGCTGCTCAATAAACAGCGATATGGCCCTGTCATCGCGCGAGTTTCCCGGCTTTACAAAAAAATCCGAAGGCAATTACGAAACCGAAAATTTTGAATCATCAAAGAAGAAAATTTTTGTGCATGTGAACGGAGGGTTAGCCACAATCAAAGTATCGCGCTATTAATTTTTTCTCTTTTTTCTTTTTTTGGGAGGGACCCAATTATATTTGTCCATTATAACGCGTCCCTCTTTATCAAACTTCACGCCTTCGCTGCGTAGCAGGCTTTCCATCAAATCAGGATCGCCGAAATGAATTTTTCCGGTAAGCTCCCCGTTTCTGTTTACAACTCTATGACAAGGCAGTGAATTACCGGCCGCACCGTGCATTGCCCATCCAACAGTTCGGGCGGCGGATTTAATTCCGCATACTTCTGCAATTGCGCCATAAGATGTGACTTTACCCTTCGGAATTTTTGCTACAACCTCATAAACTCTATCAAAGAAATCCTTTTTCTTTTTCATTCGGCAAGAATCTATTCACCCATAACTTTTACCAGCACCCTCTTTCTTCTTTGTCCGTCAAATTCCGCGTAATAAACCTGCTGCCACGTTCCGAAATCGAGCTGCCCGTTTGTTACAGGAATTATCACTTCATGATGGACGAGAATGCTTTTTAAATGGGAATCTCCGTTATCTTCACCGGTCCGGTGGTGTTTATAATCTTGTTTAAAAGGAGCCAGCTTTTCGAGCCATTCGTCTATATCCTGTATTAAACCGTTCTCCGCATCATTCACATAAACGCCGGCAGTTATATGCATAGCTGAAACTAATATCATTCCCTCTTTGATTCCGCTCTTTCGAAGGGCGGCTTCCACTTCGGGAGTAATGTTGATGTACTCCCTGTGTTTACTTGTATTGAACCACAAATATTCGGTATGAAATTTCATTTACTCCTCCTCGCCGCGATATTTTCACTCATTAGTATGAGCAAGACGCTCTGCCAAGGTTTTAATTAATTTTTTTGAGATGTCGGGATAAAGTTTTATCAGGTCGTCCAGTTCTCCTTCAATTGTAAGAACGCTGCAGTCCGTCAGCGCTTTCAGAGTTGCAGTTCTGGGACGGTTAAGTATCATGCTCAATTCGCCGAAAATTTCTCCCGGTTTTTTGAACACTGAAATTTTTTTATTTTCTTTAAAAACGCCGACAGATCCGTCAACCAGCACAAAAATATTTTTAGCCTTCTCGCCTTCGGGAGCAATAACCTGATCTTTCTTAAACGTTTTCATGGTGGACATATATTTATCTTTTTAATTCTGGGTAAACTTTAAAAGATATTCTTTAATAAAATTATTAAGATCGCCGTCCATAACGCCCTGAGTATCTGAGGTTTCCCAATTTGTGCGGTGGTCTTTAACCATATTGTACGGATGGAACACGTAAGAACGGATCTGGCTTCCCCATTCAATTTTCATTTTAGTTTTTTCAATTTCATCCGCAGCAGCTGCCTGTTTCTCCAATTCAATCTGATACAGGCGGGAACGCAGCATTTTAAATGCGTTGGTTTTATTTTGAAGCTGCGACCGTTCTGTCTGACATGCGGCAACAACTCCGGTGGGAATGTGTGTAATGCGAACTGCTGTCTCAACTTTATTGACGTTCTGCCCGCCTTTGCCGCCGGAACGAAAAGTATCTATTCTCAGATCCGCCGGATTGATATCGATCTCAATTGTATCGTCAATTTCAGGGATCACAAAAACGGATGCGAATGAAGTATGTCTTCTTTTATTGGAATCAAATGGAGAAATTCTTACAAGGCGGTGAACTCCGTTCTCTGCCTTCAAATATCCGAACGCAAATTCTCCCTCCACCTCGATGGTTGCGCTTTTTATGCCGGCTCCGTCTCCGTCCAGCCAGTCAACCAGATTCATTTTGTAGCCGTTCTGCTCGCCCCATCTTAAATACATTCTCATCAGCATCTGAGCCCAGTCCTGAGATTCAGTGCCTCCGGCGCCCGAATGAATTGTGAGTATGCAATTTTTATCGTCATCCTTGCCGCTAAGCATGCTTTTCAGTTCAAGATCGTTATAGCCCTGGCGCAGAGATTCCAGTTCACTTTCGATTTCGGAAGAGAAAGATTCGTCTTTTTCCGATTCTGCCAGCTCGATTATTTCACGGAGGTTTTTTTCTTTGGAGTTTAAATTTTTCCAGGAATCAACCCAGACCTGAAGAGCTTTGAGTTTTTGAAAAGTCGCCTGTGCGCTTTTCTGATCGTTCCAGAAGCCGGGAGCTTCAGATTGATTTCTAATTTCGTCTAACTGTTTTTCTTTTTCGGCTAATTTAAAGATAACCTCGTAGATTCTCGATTTTCAGTGCGTAATCATTAAGGCGTTTTATCTGGTCTTCGAACATTTTATTCCCTTACATTTTTGAATTGAGTATAAGTATTCCGCAATTGCGGATTAAAAAAATTTACGGTTCAGATAATTTCTAATTTTCAATTTCCATTCTTAGCAGCGCAGCTGCCAGAGTTTTGCCCTGGGCATCGTGTTTAAGCGACACCGTGCCCCCTCCGCCCAGAGTGTTATGAAGAAGGAAATTCAGAGCGCGTATATTCGGCATTTCAAATCTTTCTACTTTCCCGAGGCAGATTCCCTCGAAGTGTTTTTTCACTCTCTCGGCAGTCAAATATTTTTTTATTATTTCAAAACCTTTATCGTCGTAAGCTATGATTCCCACGTTAGCGGCATCGCCTTTATCGCCGCTTCTGCCGTGTGCAATATCTTTAAGTTTTATTTTCATGTTACAACTCGAATAATTTAACTTTTGGTTGGACTAATTTCTTTGGAATTAAAGCCGGCCAATAGGCAACAACCTCGCTCGGTTTAGGTCTCCCGCCGGCAAATCCGGTTACGCTTGGAGGACCCGTGAGAATGAGCGGTGCAATCTCTTTGCCGAATCTCTCGATTGAGCTGTAATCATCACCCCTTACGCTGACCTTCAGGACAATCTCGTTGATTTTATCTTCTTCCATCTCTGAAGCG
>JAKAMT010000173.1 GCA_021812705.1 Bacteroidota bacterium
TGCGGCACTACCGATAGTACCGATTACTTTTTCATTTTTAATTTTTCTGCCGAGCAATCCGTTTGTCAAAAATCCGAGAAGCGGCAAAAGCACTGTAAGGTATATTAGATTTATCATCACCATTTAAAGATGTTTATCTCGTCAATATTAACTGTTCTTTTATTTCTGAAGATGGCAATGATTATTGCCAAGCCGACCGCTGTTTCTGCCGCAGCGACCGTCATAACAAAAAATACAAATACCTGCCCAATCGAGTTGCCTAGGTATGAAGAAAAAGTAACAAGAGTCAGATTTGCCGAGCTAAGCATCAATTCAATGCACATAAAGATAACAATCGCATTTCTGCGGATCAGTACTCCCGCTATTCCCACGCAGAACAAAAAAGCGCTCAGCACTAAATAATATTCCATTGGTATAGATGACATATTTTCTACTCGAATTTTTTCTTTGCAAGAACTAATGCACCGATTGTTGTAGCGAGGAGCAAAAATCCCGCAACCTCAAAAGGTATTATATAATTAGTATAAAGCTGCTGACCTATAGTTTGAATTGTTCCGGCTTTGACGCTTGCCGCTTCATCCGGCGTAAGAGTTCTTGAAGGTCTTCCGAAGAGAATCAGATAAGCCACTTGAATAAAAACGAATGCGCTTACGAGAACGCCGAAAAACTTAATTGCTCTTTTATCAATGAACAAGGTGTGTTCTTTTTCAGTATTCAGAAGCATGAGCACGAAGAGGAACAGAACCATTATCGCCCCTGCATAAACTATAACCTGAACGACCGCGATGAATTGAGCATTGAGAAGGAGATATAAGCCCGCTATGGCGAAAAAATTCAGGACTAAAAACACAGCTGATATTACCGGATTTTGTCTTGTGATCATCAGAACAGATGATACTACGGCAATTACCGCCAGGACTATAAAAAGGATTAGTTCAAGATTCATTTATGGAGTATTCCTGTAAATCATTCTTGGAAATGGAATTGCTTCTCTCAAATGTTCCAATCCGCAGATCCAGCTTACGGTTCTTTCAAGGCCGAGACCGAAACCGGAATGAGGGACGGATCCGAATCTTCTCAAGTCAAGATACCATTCAAAAAAGGATTGCGGAAGTTTATGTTCCTGGATTCTTTCGAGAAGAAAATCGAGATTATCTTCGCGCTGACTTCCTCCGATTATTTCTCCGTAACCTTCAGGTGCAATAACATCCACCGCCAATGCAACTTTCGGATTTTCAGGATCGCGTTTCATATAGAATGCTTTTACTTCTGACGGATATCTGTGAATCATCACAGGGCGGTCGTACTCTTCACCTATTATAGTTTCATCCGTTCCGCCGAGGTCATTGCCCCACTGAAAATCCACACCTTTTCTTTTCAGTATTTCAACAGCTTCCGTATAGGATATTCTTGGGAATGGTCTTTTGATAGTCTGAAGTTTAGTGATATCGCGTTCGAGTTCTTTCAATTCTTCCTGTTTATCAGTGAGAACGCATTCAACTATATATTCTATAAATTCTTCAGCCAGCGCCATATCGTCATCCAGATCGTAGAACGCCATTTCCGGTTCCACCATCCAGAATTCCGTAAGATGCCGGCGGGTTTTAGATTTTTCCGCACGGAAAGTCGGTCCGAAGGAATACACTTTTCCAAGAGCCATTGCCCCGCTCTCCTCATAGAGCTGTCCGGATTGTGTAAGATATGCTTTGCCGAGATCAAAATATTCCATCTCGAATAAAGTTGAAGTTCCCTCGCACGCATTAGGGGTTATGATTGGGGGGTCAAAAAGTACAAAGCCCCTAGAATCAAAAAAGTCTCTAATGGCTTTTACAACTCTGGCTCGGATTTTAAGAATTGCGACTTGTCTTTTGGAACGGACCCACAAATGCCTATTATCTATCAAAAATTCTATTCCGTGCTCTTTAGGCGTAATAGGATACTCTTGTGCGACCGAAATAATTTGTAATCCGGTGACATCAAGTTCATAACCGCCGACCGATCTTGGTTCCGCTTTAATTTTTCCGGTGATTTCGAAAGATGATTCCTGCGTAAGTTTATCGGCATCCTCAAAAACTTCATCGGTCACATTTCCTTTGAATACGACGCACTGCACGTAACCGCTGCCGTCTCTCATTATGAGAAATTTTATTTTCCCGCTCGATCTTTTGTTATAAAGCCAGCCTTTGAGCGTAACTTCCTGCCCAACATAATTGGATAAATCTTTAATATAAACCTTCGGTTTCATAATTCGCTATTTTTTTCTGAAAATTGAGTTGTTAAATATAAATAAGGGCTGATTATAAAAGCAAAATTTCTATTTTAAATCATATCTTATTTAAAATTGTTGCAGGAATTGAAAATTTATCTTTATATTTAAAATAAGAAGAAGGGGGAAGATTATTAGCTGAGCGGGTAAATAATTCTAACATTTTTCCTCAATTTATTCACGAATCTTCCGATAATAAAGTAATTACGTAAGGGTAAAGTAGCTACTCTTGAAAATATTGTTTGCCGGCAATTCTATACCGAGTTAAAATCGCAATGATTACTCAAGCTAGATTTTGCCATTCGTCTATTTTATTGATTCATCGGAAGTTTACTGAGCAGCGGTTACCCAGGAATAAAAAGACGCCTCGGGCGGATAGTTTGAAGATTAAGTATCATTTATGCGACGGAAATAATTTTGTGACCCATGGGAGAAATTTTAAAATTTTTTCTCAAGAATGAGGGGTAATGTAGAGATGGCCGGAAGAAAAATATTGGTGGTGGAAGATGAGATGATTATCTCTATGGAATTATCTCACCGTCTAAGCCGGAGCGGTTATGAGGTTGTAGGTACAGCCGCAAGCGGAGAAGATGCCATCAAAAAGGCATTCGATTTGTCCCCCGATCTCATACTTATGGATATCCATATTAAGGGTGAATTGGACGGCATACAAACAGCCGAGATAATTCATTCCAATATGGAAGTGCCGATTGTGTATCTCACCGCATTCTCCGATGAAAAAACGCTGGAGCGAGCAAAGCTTACCGAACCATACGGATTTCTGCTTAAACCGTTTGAACAGAGAGAACTTGAAACCACAATAGAAGTAGCCCTCTACAAGAAATCGATCGAGATTAAACAAAAAGAGAATGAATACTGGCTCGATGCCACACTTAAAAATATAAATGACGGAATCATCACTACCGACGGCAGCGGAAAAATAAATTATGTAAATGTTGCCGCGCTCTCTATACTCAAGTCAAAAAAAGATGTAATTATCGGGACGCCGATAAGCGAACATATTATTTTGTACGACTACCAGACAAATCTGGAAATTGAGAATCCCGTATTTGCAATTTTAACAGATCACACAAGGGCAATACGAAACCACGAGATGATTCTAGAAAGAACGGACGGCTCTTCTACAGTGATAGAAACAACCACCTCCCTAATCAAATTCGGGAAAGAAAAAATTTCGGGAGTGGTTTTTGTTTTCCGCGAAATCAATGAAAGGAAAACCGCAGAAGACGCTCTCAAAAAGAGCGAAGAAAGATACAGAGCGGTCGTAGAGCAGATAAAAGACGGAATTGTTTTGCACGATATTGAAACTCTGCGAATAATAAGCGCTAATATCGCATATCAAAAAATGACCGGATATTCTGAAGAAGAATTGAAAAATCTTTCTTTATACGATATAACATCTCCCATTTTAAACAATAACGACAACGATTTTTTAAATAACTTCATTAAGAATAAAAACATAGTCAGGGGCCAGAGAAAGGAAAAAAGAAAAGACGGAACATATGTCGATTCCGAGGTAACGCTTAGTCTCATAAATTATCTTCATAAAGATGTAATATGCGTGATTGTACGGGATATAACGGAGTTAAAAAAATCTGAAGCCTTTATCAAAGAATCGGAACTTAGATACAGAAATTTATTCGAATCCATGGTGCAGGGCGTTGTTTTTCAGGATGCCGAGGGGAAGATCATTTCTGCCAATCCTGCTGCATACAGAATCCTGGGACTCTCCAACGATGAAATGATCGGCAGAATGTCTATTGATCCCAAATGGAGATCTCTGCACAAGCGCGATGATAATTACGAAGGGACAGAGCACCCCTCTATTACCGCACTTCGCACAGGGCAAAGAGTTTCGGATGTAACATTGAGAGTGTTCAATCCCAAAGAGAAAACACACAGATGGATTACTATTGAAGCGATACCGGAATTTAAAGAGAATGAAGCAAAACCATTCAGAATTTTTACAACTTTTACCGATATCACCGAACAGAAAGTGATACTGGACGAGCTGAAAAAATCACAGGAAGATTTAAAAGAATTGAACGCGACAAAAGATAAATTCTTTTCGATTGTTGCCCACGACCTGAAATCGCCATTCCAGGGTCTACTCGGATTTTCGAATCTGCTAGCTGAGAATTACGACGATCTGCTGGACGATGAGGTGAGAAAAATTTCCATTAATATTTACAAAGCCACAAAAAATTTATACACTTTAATTGAACATCTGCTCAGCTGGTCACGCCTGCAAACCAATAGGATGGAATGCAACTTCGAAACTCTTGACGCACGTTCCATAGTTATGTATGTGATTAATCTGATAACGCCGAATGCAATGAATAAATCGATTTCGCTGGAAGAATTTATTACAGAGGATATTTCGGTTATCGCAGACGAACGCATGTTCAGTTCCGTACTAGAAAATTTAGTATCGAATGCCATTAAGTTTACTCCTCGGGGCGGATCTATATCAATAACCGCGGCAGCCGATGACGAAATAGTAGAATTTTGTGTTAAAGACAGCGGTGTAGGAATAGAACAAGAAAATCTGGAAAAGCTTTTCAAAATAGACTACAGCCATTCCAATAAAGGAACCGAAGGTGAAGTGGGAACCGGACTGGGTTTAATTTTATGTCATGAAATGATTTCTAAGCTAGGCGGTAAAATCTGGGCAAGCAGCGAAGAAGGGAAAGGATCCTCTTTTTACTTCACATTGCCAAAAGCTTAATCACCCGGCTTACTTCAACTCTACTTTTATCTTTTTCTGATATACTTCCTCGAACAATCCTTTCCTTCTCGAAAGATCCCACAATTCTATATCTGCATTTTCTTTAGCCGCAACATCGAAAGAGAGTCTGACTTCATTTTCGGAAATTTTGGATCTGATATTTCTGATCTTTTTTGAATGAGTTCTATCGAGCGAGTCGGCAATTCTTAATATGGCAGCAAGTTTTCTGATTATTATCTGAGTTTTTTCCGGGAGCGAAGAGAAGTCATTATGGCTCAGCTTAGGATGACTCTTTCTGTGGTATCTGGCAATGTGGGCAATTGTAACAATTTCTGTTTCGTTAAAGCCGGGCAATTCGCTGTTCCTTATTATATAATAACTGTGCTGATGATGATTCGTATGAGATATCTGATATCCAATATCATGAAGCAAAGCGGCGTCTTCCAGATACTCACGATATCTATCTTCAAGCA
>JAKAMT010000174.1 GCA_021812705.1 Bacteroidota bacterium
TATCAGTATTATAACCGACGAATGCTTTCCCGACTCTCTTAAACCGGCAAAGGTGGAGGAGATCATAGCAACGGCTATGGGTGCAGAACCGAAGATGACTTTGATAATGAAAGAAGTAATAAAGAAAATATAATGGAAAAGAAACCGGTATATTATTCAACCGCGGCGCTTTTGACAGTGATAATTTTTGCGTCGGATTTTCTTAGCACGGATCTTTTTAAAGCCGGCTACCAGAATTTTTCTGTCTGGTTTGTACTATCCGTTTTTTCATTTGCTTGCGGCTGGCTGATGAACAAAACGCTCGGTTATAATCACGGCGGCAAGGTTGTTTTCTCGGTTATTGTGGCATCAACTTTTGTTAGCGTGATTATGATATCACTCTTCAGCGGATATTTTGGTTTGAGCGATCTGCTCGTGGAGAATTTGATACTTTATGTTCTGCGGAATATCACTCTTGGCTCGATGGCATTTTTCGGAATGACTCTTTCCGAAGTCATCATTCTACAGAGAGAAAATACGCCTGCAAAATTAAAAGAGGATGATTCAAAACGGATTCTTCAGAATGCACAGAAAGAAGCTAACCTGATAATTGAAGATGCAAAATTAAAATCGGAAAAGATGGTATATCAGGTTCAGCAGAATGTGAACGAAATGGTGGAGAGAAAAAATCAGATTGAAAGAAGGTTGAAAGAATTCATCGCGGCAGAAAGAGAATTAATCAAAAAATATGAATCGGAAGAAGAATAAATAACAATTCATTTATAGAGAAAAACATGTTCAAACAATTCGACGAAAAAATAAATTATCCTAAGATCGAAGAAAACATTCTGAAGTTCTGGGAAGAAAATAAAATTTTTGAAAAAAGCATAACATCGCGTCCTAAATCAAAATCATTCACGTTTTATGAAGGACCGCCGACGGTGAACGGGCGGCCCGGCATTCACCATGTAATGGCAAGAACGCTTAAAGATCTGGTTTGCAGATACAAAACCTTAAAAGGTTATCAGGTTCACCGCAAAGCGGGATGGGATACACACGGTCTGCCGGTAGAGATTGCCTTGGAAAAAGAATTGGGCTTTGCGCAAAAATCGGATATCGAAAAATACGGCGTCGGCGCTTTCAATAAAAAAGCCAAGGAGCTTGTCTATCATCATATCGAAATGAAAGAAGGGTGGCGCACTCTTACGGAAAGAATGGGCTACTGGATTAATCTGGATGATCCATACATTACCTGTACAAATGATTACATTGAATCTGTCTGGTGGGCCCTTTCTGAATATTTCAAAAAAGGGCTGATCTACAAGGGATTTAAAATCGTTCCTCAGTGCCCCCACTGTGAAACGCCCCTCTCTTCACACGAACTTGCGCTCGGATACGATGACGTAAACGATCCGAATGTGTATGTAAAATTCAAATTGAAAAATGAAGACGCCTCGATTCTCGTGTGGACGACAACACCGTGGACATTGATTTCCAATGTCGCGCTGGCTGTTGGACCGGAAATAGATTATGTAAAAATTAAAACTGAAAAACACGGCGTTCTATATTTGGCGGAAGCGCGGTTATCTGTTATCAAAGAGGAGTATGAAATTTTATCTAAGCTGAAAGGTTCGGAACTCCTCGATAAAGATTACGAGCCCCTCTATTCGTTTATCCCGGTGGACAAACGAGCATGGTATATAATTGCAGGGGATTTTGTCAGCACCGAAGACGGTTCCGGAGTTGTTCATATCGCTCCCGCTTTCGGCGCGGATGACTATGAAGTATCCAAAAAATTTAACCTTCCGTTTATTCAGCCCGTCACCAAGAGCGGAAGATTCACAGACGAAGTAAAAGATTTTGCAGGCCGACTTGTAAAGACAATTAAATTTGAAGACCGCGAGGAAAAAGGGGTCGATCCTGATATCATTAAAAATCTGAAAGAGCGAAATCTAATTTACCGTGCCGGCAACGATTACATGCACTCTTATCCGCACTGCTGGCGCTGCGATAATCCGCTAATCTATTACGCGAGAGACAGTTGGTATATACGCACAACGGATGTAGCTAAGAGGATGACTGAACTTAACAATGCGATCAATTGGTGCCCGCCGGAAGTCGGTTCGGGACGTTTTGGAAACTGGCTGGAGGAAAATAAAGACTGGTCTCTTTCGCGCGATCGTTATTGGGGAACTCCCCTTCCGATCTGGCTTAATGATGACGGAGATATGTTTGCAGTAGGTTCTGTAGCTGAATTGAAAAATGGGTTTATAGAAAAAGACGGTAAACGGATAACGGTTAAAGATCTTCCGGCAGATCAGATAGATCTTCATAAACCGTTTGTCGATGATGTTAAATTTGAACGCGACGGGAAAATTTACAAACGCACACCGGAATTAATAGATGTGTGGTTCGACAGCGGGGCAATGCCTTTTGCACAGTACCATTATCCGTTCGAGAATCAGGAATATTTTAAGGAAAATTATCCGGCCGATTTTATCTGCGAAGGAATTGATCAGACGCGCGGATGGTTTTATACTCTGCACGCAATCGGAACCATGCTGTTCGATCAGGTCGCGTTTAAAAATCTGATTGTCAATGAATTGATTCTGGACAAGCAGGGATTGAAAATGTCGAAGAGCCGGCAGAATACCGTCGATCCTTTCATGCTGTTCGACAAGCACGGTGTGGACGCCACCCGCTGGTATCTGGTTACTACCAGTCCGCCATGGAAACCTACGCTTTTTGACGAGGATGGAATTCTTGAAGTCCAGAGAAAATTTTTCGGTACCCTTGTAAACACGTATAATTTCTTTGTCCTCTATGCAAACATAGATAAATTCACATTTGCAGAGCCCCTTGTTCGATATTCAGAACGCCCTGAAATCGACAGATGGATTATTTCCAAGCTTAATTCATTGGTGAAAGAATTCGATGTCTTGATGGACAGCTACGATGTTACAAAAGCCGCACGCCTGGTCTCAAACTTTACAATTGATCAGCTCTCCAACTGGTATGTGAGAAGAAGCAGAAGAAGATTCTGGAAATCTGAAATGAATCTGAGCAAACTTTCTGCATATCAGACTTTGTATGAATGCCTGGTCACAATTTCCAAGTTAGCTTCTCCTTTCGCTCCTTTTATTACAGAGGAACTGTATCAAAACCTTAACGCCGCAACTGGAAGAGAGAAATATGAATCCGTTCATCTTTCGGATTTTCCGTTGCCTACTTATTCTGAACCGGAGCTTGAAGAGAAGATGGATGTAGCTCAGCGTGTGGTATCTCTCACCAGAGCCATCCGCGCTAAAAATAATCTCAAAGTCCGTCAGCCGCTTCTGAAAATGATGATTGCCGTCGATAAGAACAGAAGAGAAGCGCTTCAGAAAATGAGCGAGGTTATACTCGAAGAAGTTAACATTAAAGAACTTATAGTCTTAGAAGACGATTCTTCAATTGTTAATAAAACTGCAAAACCGAATTTTAAAGTTGTAGGTCCAAAATACGGCAAGCTCGTTAAATCGCTTACGAATGCAATAAAAGAACTCGATAAAAATGCGATACAAGTATTAGAAAAAACGGGGCAGTATGAAATTGTTGTCGAAGGAGAAAGCTTAACAATTTCTAAAGAAGATGTCGAAATTGTAAGTCACGAAATTGAAGGCTGGATAGTGGAATCCGAAGAGGGTGTTACAGTTGCAATCGATACTGAACTTACAGAAGACCTTATCGCCGAAGGATATGCGCGTGAATTTGTAAACCGCGTTCAGAATATGAGAAAAGATGCTGGTTACGACGTTGTGGACAGAATTGCCGTATCGCTTTCTGCCGATCCGAAACTTCTCGGTTTTGTTAATAAATTTTCTGATTATATTTCCAGCGAAGTATTAGCTGACTCGTTAAAAAGCAATTCTGAATTGAACGGATTTAAGCAGGAATTCACAATTGGTGATTTTAACTGTTCAATCGAAATCAAAAAGGTTTAATAATTTGGTCAATGGAGGCATTAATGGCTAAAAAGGCAGATAAAAAAACGGTTAAGAAAGCAGCGGCTAAAAGCAAACCCGCTAAAAAGGCCGTCGCAAAAACTAAAAAAGTCGTTAAATCAAAAACTGCAAAACCAAAATCGGTTGCCGTAAAAAAGAAGGATATCAAAAAAATATCCAAGTCGCGCAGACACGTTGAAGTGATCTCACCAACCAAGAAAGTGAAGAAGATCCAGGGATATTCCAAGAAAGAATTGGACGAGTTTAAGAAAATTATTTTCGAAAAGAGAAATGAAATCATAGAGCAGCTTCAGAGCTTGAAAGATCAGATGATGGATCCCACGACGGGTCAGTACGTTAATGAAAATTCTCCTTATTCTCTCCACATGGCAGAGCAGGGTACGGATGCGATGGAAAGAGAAAAACTATATCTGTGGGCGCAAAGAGAGAATAAATTTTTGGGCTATCTGGATGATGCACTCCAGCGCATTGATAACGGTACATACGGAATATGCATTGAGTGCATAGACGAGCCGCAGCATCTGTGCCCGACCTGTCCGTTAATTCCTAAAGAAAGACTAGCGGCTGTTCCTCATACCCAGCATTGTCTGCAAGTTAAACAGAACATGAAGTAAAATTATTCTAATACAGTCATAGAGATAAAAATTTGAGAGTATTATTCGCAACTTTGATTATCGTCATTACCGATCAGGTAACAAAATTATTGGTAAAAGGGGGAACTCTTCCCCTTATCAATCTGAAAATTCAGGGAATGCAGTACGGTGAAAGTAAAAATGTATTCGGCGATTTTTTAAAACTCACTTTTGTTGAAAATCCCGGCATTGCATTCGGCATAGATGTAAACCAGACTTCAAAATTGTTACTCTCCCTCTTTACCCTCGCGGCCAGCATCGGAATTCTGTATTACCTGTGGAAATCGAGAGAGCAAAAATTAATAGTGCGTTTATCGCTCGCGTTTATTCTTGGCGGAGCAATAGGCAATCTCATCGACAGAACTTTTTACGGAGTGTTTTACGGTTACGAAAAAATATTTTATGGAAAAGTGGTGGATTTCTTAAATGTGGATTTCTTCGACTTTACTTTATTCGGAAGGACCTTCGACCGGTGGCCCATTTTTAACGTGGCAGATGCGGCTGTGACTGTAGGTGTAATTGCACTATTGATATTTCATAAATCACCGGTAGATGAGAAAAAAGAAGATGCGGCTGCGGTTGAAACGGTTTCTGATTCTGCGGAATCGAATACTGCAGCCGAGAATAACACTTCCGGAGAGCCGCAAATAAATTCATCGTTGGGCAGTGATGGCAAAGATAGTAACAGAGAAGAGAATTAAAGTTGAAGTTCCGGAAGGGAAGAAGAAAGAAAGAATAGATGTATTTCTGGCCAACTCCGTTGAAAATGCAACCCGCTCGAGGATTCAAAAACTCATCAAAGCCGAATGTGTTACGGTTAACGGGAAAATAATTAAACCGAATTATATAGTTTTTCCTTCTGATGTTATT
>JAKAMT010000029.1 GCA_021812705.1 Bacteroidota bacterium
CCTGCTTCGAATCCACATCCGCCCTGGAAAGCTGGCTGATGGGAAAGCAGACAATTTTTATAAATCCCGACAAAAATTTCAACCGGGACTCGCTCTATAAAGGATCTCCTCTTGTCGAGACATACGAAGAGTTCCAGAGTCTGACCGATCAGTTTTTTTCGACTGGTAAAATCGCACAGTTCTTCGACGAAGAAAAATCGGGCACAAGAAAAAATCTAATCAAAGAAATAATAGGATTCGGCGACGGGCTCAATCACATCCGCGCCGCATACTATCTCCAAAAAACAATTCAGAATTCTCAATTCTCAATTCTAAATTCTAAATTCCGTTTTCATCCCCGGCACTTTATCGTTTATTATCTCATTAGAATAGCCGGGCCATTTTATAACCGTGCGCTTTATTCCCGTCTTTATAAATTCAAAAAGCATCTTTGGGTTTTTGAAAACTACAAACTGGAGAAACTGCACCAACTGTATGAAAGATCCAGTCCCTTCTTTGAGGAGTTTTACAGCAAAAACGGAATTGCGTATAAATTCAAGAACAATACCCTTTTTGAAAATCTTTAATCTCGCTTTCAGCCGCGTTATTACTGCATAAAACGCACTCAACATTTGTTTTTTTTGAGCGCCCATTAAAAAAATAATTTTCATAAATTTGTTCTCAGTTTAATACGAGGAATTATGGAAGGGAAAACCATCCTTATCACCGGCGGCACCGGTTCATTTGGCAAAAAATTTGTCGAGACGGTTCTAAAGCGTTTCACTCCTAAAAAAATTATTATCTTCAGCCGAGACGAGCTGAAGCAATTTGAGATGCAGCAGGATGCGCGCTATCAGAAGGAAGGCGTGCTGATGCGTTATTTCATTGGAGATGTGCGCGACGAAAAGAGACTTATGCGGGCAATGGAAGGAATTGATGTAGTTGTTCACGCCGCGGCCCTCAAACAGGTCCCGGCTGCTGAATATAATCCGTTCGAAGCGGTTAAGACAAATATTATAGGCGGACAGAATGTTATTAACGCCTGTATAGAGAAGGGCGTGAAAAAAGTAATTGCTCTCAGCACAGACAAAGCCGCTGCGCCCATCAATCTTTACGGCGCAACAAAATTGACTTCGGACAAACTCTTTGTAGCCGCAAATAATTTCAGGGGAACGCACGATATTAAATTTTCCGTCGTCAGATACGGCAATGTAATGGGAAGCCGGGGTTCTGTAATTCCTTTTTTCATTGAAAAGAAAAAAAGCGGAACAATACCTATAACCGATACAAGAATGACCCGTTTCAACATAACGCTACAGGAAGGAGTGGATTTTGTATTGGAATGCCTCGATAAAATGTGGGGCGGAGAATTATTCGTGCCTAAAATTCCGTCCTATAAAATTCTCGATCTTGCGGAAGCCGTTGCCCCAGGCGTTAAGATCGAAGAAGTTGGAATCCGTCCCGGCGAAAAAATACACGAAGAGATGATAACAGAATCAGACGCTGTAAGCACAATAGAATTTGAAAAATATTTTGTAATACTTCCATCCGTTCAGTTAAGCGGTGCAGCCCACATGAAATTGTGGGACACGGAAAAATTCAGAACGACAAGTTCTTACTCTCAGGGCAAATTCTGCGCGGATAATTTTAAGTACAACAGCGGAACAAATGAGTGGTTTTTGTCGGTTGAGGAGCTGAGAGACTTGGTTATTAAAAATGTGAGCGGGGGTTGAGGGGTTATTGGTTGTTGGTTATCAGTTATTTGTTATCGGTGAAAGATGAGTGAAAAAATTAAATCTTTCGAGGATTTAGAGATTTGGAAACTGTCGCATGCCCTTACATTAGAAATATATAAAATAGTTAAAGACTTTCCGACAGACGAAAAATACATCCTGGTCCAGCAACTGATAAGATCTGCACAATCAATCCCGGCAAACATTGCGGAAGGGATGGGACGATTTTCAAAAAAAGAATTTTTACAATTCCTTGTTATTGCACGCGGATCGGTCGAGGAATCCAAATATCATCTTATTCTCGCTAAAGATTTAAGTTATATAGAAGAATCGACTTTTACACACTTAAAAGAGAGCTACATTATTCTCGGTAAGAAAATTAATGCTTTGATAAACTCAATTAAATCGAAATCATGAAACCGAAAATCAACAACCGTAAACTGACAGGCGGCAGCCGACAACCGATAACCGATAACCGTCAACCGACCACCAATCACCAATCACCAACAACCAAAGTCTTCTCCTACGGTAAGCAGACAATAGATGATTCCGATTTAAGATCCGTCGCTAAGACACTCAAGAGCGACTGGCTGACCCAAGGACCGACCGTTACCGAATTCGAAAAAAAATTGAATGAAAAGTTCGGAGGAACATTTGCGTCCGCAGTCGCAAACGGCACGGCCGGGCTTCATCTTATCGCACTTGCTTCCGGATGGAAGAAAGGAGACATCATAATAACTTCTCCAATCACATTCCTTGCAAGCGCAAACTGTGCTGTCTATGCCGGCGCATCCGTAAATTTTGCCGACATAAATGAAAAATCGTACACTCTCGACCCTGGAAAATTGGAAGAGAAGCTGAAAAAATATTCTGCAGAAAACAAAAAAGTTAGAGCTGTTGTCGCAGTCGATTATGCGGGTCATCCATGTGATTGGGACTCATTAAAAAAACTTCAAAAGAAGTACGGCTTTCAATTGGTAAATGATTTTTGCCACGCGCCCGGAGCGGAGTACAATAACGACACGCTTTACTCTGTTAAATATGCCGACGCCGTCAACTTAAGTTTTCATCCGGTGAAGCATTTTACAACCGGGGAAGGCGGTGCGGTTCTTTCTAACGATGCAGTGTTCGACGCCAAAATTAAAACACTCCGCACACATGGGATGACAAAAGACCCCGCTCTGCTTGAGAAAAATGACGGTCCCTGGTATTATGAAATGCACGAAACGGGTTTCAATTACAGAATAACGGATTTCCAGTGCGCGCTTGGCATCAGCCAGCTTAAAAAGCTTGATAAATTCCTGAAGAAGAGAAGAGAGATCGCAAAATATTACGATGCATATTTCGGAAAAGACGACAGATTTATTATTCCCGCTGTGGATTCCAAATGCAGGCACGCATATCATCTTTACCCGCTTCAGATAAAATTCGACGAGCTGAATATTTCGAAGAAAGAATTTTTCGAAAAGATGAAACAGAAACATATTCTTCTCCAGGTTCATTATGTGCCGGTTCATCTTCAGCCGTTCTACAAAAATAATTTTGGATTCAGTGAGGGAGATTTCCCGGTCGCAGAAAAATTTTACGAACGCGAATTTTCCATCCCCATGTATCCGCTCCTTACAAAAGAGGATTTGAAATACATCACAAAGACCTTTACAGAAATATTAGAAAGTTTTAAATGAAAGTATCCATTATAACAGAAGGCTTTTACAAGACGGGCTACGGTCATCTCACAAGATGCCTTTCCATATATCACGCATTTGAAGAGAGGAATATTTTTCCCGTTTTTTTCATCAACGGAGACCCCGATTGCGGCAAGGTAATACCCGACACACGCCACATGATTTTTGACTGGCTTAAAGATTCGGAAGAGCTGTATAAGAGAACCGCTGGAAGCGATGTTGTAATTATAGATTCATATTTAGCTCCTCTGGAAATATATAATAAATTTTCGGCGTCCGTTTCCTATCCTGTTTTTATTGATGATTACATGCGCCTGGAGTATCAGGCCGGAATAATTATAAACGGATCCATCAATGCGGAAAAATTGAACTATCCAGTCAGACCGGATCAGACTTTATTATTGGGAACTAAATATATACCGCTTAGAAAAGATTTCTGGCGCGTGCGGGATAAACTGATACGGCCTGAGGTTCAGTCGGTTCTTCTTACTTTCGGCGGACAGGATACGATGAATATGACTCCCCGGCTCTTGCAGATGCTGGTAAGAAATCATCCCGCGCTCACAAAAAAAGTCGTGGTGGGAAGCGGATTCAAAAACCTGGAATTGATCGAAGCTGCAAAAGACACCCGCACTGAACTTTATCACGCGCCTCTCAGCGGCGATATGCTCAGGATAATGCTCGAAAGCGATGTAGCTTTTTCAGCAGCCGGGCAAACTATTTATGAACTTGCCTGTGTTGGCGTGCCTACAATTGCATTAAGCGTCGCCGATAATCAAAAAATGAATCTGACGGAATGGATAAACGAGGGCTTTCTGCCGGAAGAATATAGTTACGATTCGGCGAATTTAGAAAACCGGATGATGATAACATTTAACGGTTATATGGAGAGGGAACGGAGATTCAAGCTCGGAGTTATCGGGAAGAAAAAAGTTGACGGGCTTGGCGCAAAAAGAATTGTTCAGTCCATTCTTGATCTTATGATCAGAAGGAACGGCGGATGCTATCTGAGAAGGGCTAATGAGAATGACGCGATGGCGGTTTTCAATCTTTCAAACGACAGAACTGTGCGGCTCAATTCCATTAATCAGGATGTTATCGCGTGGCACGATCATATCCGCTGGTATTCCGAGAAATTAAATGACCGGAATTGTCTCTTCCTGCTGGCGTTCAACGCAAACGATGAATTTGTTGGACAGGTGCGTTTCACAGTCGAAGGCCAGAATGCAATAATCAGCATCAGCCTTGATAAAAATTTCAGGGGAAAAGGATTGTCCTCCTCGCTTCTTATCAAAAGCAGCTTTAAATATTTGAAAGATCATCCCGAAATTCAGTCGATACTTGCTTATATACGGCCGGAGAACACTCCGTCCATTAAGGCATTCACGGGTGCGGCTTATCTTCTTTCTCACGAAGAGAAAATAAAAGGCGATAAATTTTTTGTTTATAAACTGGCGCGGCAAAAATGAAAATAAAAATCAAAGATAAAAATATAGGCGATGGCGAAAAAGTTTTTATCATTGCTGAACTGTCCGCCAACCACAATCATAATTTCGAAACCGCTGCTGAATCCGTCAAAGCAATCAAAGACTGCGGAGCAGACGCGGTTAAATTACAGACATACACTGCCGACACACTAACGATCGACAGCAACAAAGATTATTTTAAGATCAATCAGGGTACGCTCTGGGACGGATCCACTCTTTACGATCTTTATAAAAAAGCATACACGCCGTGGGAATGGCAGCCCAAATTGAAAAAATTAGCAGAAGATTTGGGGCTGATCTGTTTTTCTTCTCCATTCGATAAAACGGCCGTTGATTTTTTGGAGAAGATGGATGTTCCGGCATACAAGATCGCGTCTTTCGAAATAGTCGATCTCCCGCTGATAGAGTATGTGGCATCAAAGGGAAAGCCGGTCATTATTTCCACCGGCATTGCAACCGAAGAAGAAGTAAGCGATGCGGTGAACAGATGCCTAGCCAGAGGGAATGATCAGATTGCACTGCTTAAATGCACATCGGAGTACCCCGCCCCGGTTGAGAAAATGAATCTCCGGGGAATTAAATTACTCAAGAAAAAATTTAACACGGTGGTCGGGCTGTCGGACCATTCAGTTGGAACTACCGCCGCATCAGCGGCTGTAGCTCTTGGCGCAAAAATAATTGAGAAGCATTTTATACTCGACAGAAAAATCGGCGGTCCCGATTCTTCTTTCTCTCTTGAGCCGGCCGAGTTTAAAAGAATGGCAGACGAGATAAGACTGGTAGAATCGGCTCTCGGCAAAGAAGAGATTGAACCCGACGACAAATCTAAGAAGAGCAGGGCATTCGCGCGTTCTTTATTTGTTGTGCAGGATATTCCAGCCGGCGGAATATTTACGGAAGAAAATGTCCGTTCTATAAGACCGTCTAACGGTTTGATGCCAAAATATTTAAACGATGTGCTCGGTAAAAAAGCCGCAATAAATATTGAGCGGGGCACTCCGTTAAATTGGGACCTGATTGAAAAATAAGGAGCATTATTGAAAACCGCCGCGATAGTTCAGGCTAGATTCGGTTCAACAAGGCTGCCCGGAAAAATTTTAAAAGAGCTTTCCGGAAAGCCGATGCTCTGGCATGTTGTTGACCGCCTTTCGCGCGCGGAATCGGCGGAGGCAATAATTATCGCCACGACAAATCTGCCGGAAGACGACCGGATTGAAATATTCTGCAAAGAAAATAATATTCTTTTTTACCGGGGCGATTCGGAAGATGTTCTCTCAAGATATTTTGAGGCCGCTGAATCATTCGGCGTCGAAAATATTATACGCATTACAAGCGACTGTCCATTGATCGATCCGGCCATTCTCGATTCCATGACAATGAAATATTTTGCCGAACGCAAATCTATGCAGATAGATTATATGAGCAATGTTTTAAAAAGAACTTTTCCGCGCGGATTGGATGCGGAGATCTTCACATTTGAAACGCTATCGAAAGCACACCGTGAAGCAGCTTCAAAACCGGAACGGGAACATGTCACGCCTTACATCTATAATAATCCCGTTAAATTCCGGCTTTCAAATTTTGAGAACGTAAAAGATTTTTCATTTTACAGATGGACGGTTGATACGCAGGAAGATCTCGAATTGATAAAAAGAATTTACGATTCTCTCTATGCGGATGAAAAATTATTTCTCTTTAATGATGTACTAAAATTATTTAACGATAATCCCGGCTTAATCGGCATAAACCAAAATATCAAGCAGAAAGAACTCGGAGAGTAGGATGAAAATTACACGTCGCAATTTTGTTAAAACCGGCGCATTAGTTGGCGGCGGTGTGATTACAAATCAAATCGTTTCATCAAAGATATTCGGACAGGATGCAGATAAGGGAGAATTGATAGCCGTGTCAACCTGGGGCGGAACGGTTAAATCTTCCGAGAAGGCCTATGAATTTTTAAAGAACGGAAAAAATTCTTTGGACGCCATTGAAGCCGGAATCAGAGTGGCTGAAAATGATCCCACCAATTCATCCGTAGGATACGGCGGCCTGCCGGATGAGGACGGCATTGTAACTCTTGACGCTTCTATAATGGACTGGATTGGGAATGCCGGATCTGTTGCGGCAATGGAGGGAATTAAAAATCCTATCTCCGTAGCAAAGCTGGTTATGCAGAGAACCAAACATGTGATGCTAGCCGGAGACGGCGCAAAAAAATTCGCACTTCAAAACGGATTTAAGGAAGAAAATCTTTTGACGGAAAATTCCCGCAAAGCATGGGAAGAGTGGAAAAAGAAAAATCCGCACGGCGTTAACCGCGTGGATGAAAAAAATCATGATACAATCGGAATGCTGGCAATAGATAACTCTTTTAATTTGAGCGGCGGAGTTTCAACGAGCGGAATGGCGTGGAAGATTCACGGACGCGTAGGAGATTCCCCGATTATAGGCGCGGCATTATTCGTTGATAATGAAGTGGGCGGCGCCGTCTCAACCGGCAACGGCGAATTTGTAATGAGAACCGTCGGAAGCTTTCTCGTTGTTGAAAAAATGAGAGAAGGATTCTCTCCCCAGGAAGCATGCGAATACGCGATTAAAAGAATTTACAAAACTGCCAAACAGAACAAAGATATTCAGGTTGGCTACTTGGCAGTAAACAAAAAAAGCGAAGTGGGCGCGTTCTCTTTGTATGACGGTTTTAGTTATGCAGTTGCAAAAGGGAGCGAAACAAAAGTGGTGAAGAGCAAATTCTTAGCCTGATCTCAGCCCGCGTTTAATTTTTCTGCGCGGTCGGCGAGTTTTAATTTTTCAACAAGCTCGCCCAGATCGCCTTCAATAATTTCGGAAAGATTGTAAAGCGTCAGACCGATTCTATGGTCTGTTACTCTGTTCTGAGGAAAGTTATATGTTCTTATCTTATCGCTCCGGTCGCCGCTTTTAACCATCGTTTTTCTTGTCGCGGCAATTTCACTGTTCTGCTCATTCAATTTCATATCGTAGAGGCGCGCCTTCAATACTTTCATTGCCTTCTGTCTGTTCTTAAGCTGCGAGCGTTCATCCTGGCATTGAACAACCAATCCGGTAGGAATGTGTGTGATTCTGATTGCCGTTTCAACTTTATTGACATTCTGGCCTCCTGCGCCGCCGCTTCTGTAAACATCGATGCGCAGATCATTCGGATCGACATTTACCTCAACGTCTTCCACTTCGGGCATTACAACAACGGAGGCAGCAGATGTATGCACTCTTCCGTTCGCTTCCGTAGCAGGCACTCTTTGAACTCTGTGAACGCCGCTCTCAAATTTTAAATCCGCGTAAACGCTGGCTCCGGATAGACTGAAAACAACCTCCTTGATTCCGCCGATGCCTGTATCGCTCATGTCGATCAGTTCCTGCTTCCATCCGCGCACTTCGGAATAACGGGAATACATTCTGAAAAGATCTGCGGCGAACAATCCGGCTTCATCTCCACCCGTGCCTGCGCGGATCTCCATAATTACGTTCTTATCGTCATCGGGATCTTTCGGAACCAGAAGAAATTTTATCTTCTCTTCCATCAGGTCTTTGTTTGATTTCAGGCCGCCCAATTCGCTTTCGGCAATTTCTGCAAGCTCTTTATCTTCCCCGCTCTCAATAATTTCCTGATTTCCCTTTATGTTTTTCAAGAGATTGTCATACTCAACAAATGCTTCGGCAATATCAACAAGAGAGCTTCTCTCTTTGCTTAACGCAACAACTTTTGCCTGATCGGACAAATAAGCCGGATCCGCAAGCTGTTCATTTATCTTATCGAACTTCTCTTTTATTGCTTTTAATTTATCGTAGATTTCCATAGTTCCTCATTAAATTCGCCGACAGCCGGAGAATTGCGGGCAAAATATACTCAAGTTAAGGATGAATTTCTAAGAGCGACGAAGGGGCAAGGATTCTCTTCAAGTTATCTGCCGCAGTAAATTCAGATATTGTTCCTGAATTTCCATCGGAGGAATTTCGCTTTCATTGTTTCTTTCAATACTGCGTTCAAATTTGGAAAGAAGTCCGTCGAGAGCACCGAACATATTTATTTGCGGATATTTATCGTCGCGGAGAAAATGAATAAGCTTGAGTGTTTTGAAACCGTCGAACCAGAGCGTTTTCTGTTTTTCGATCTGGGCTTCCGATTTTGAACTATCGATAATTTTATTCCAGCTTTCAGCGAATAAATTTTCATTAAGGAATTTGTGAAGGGATTCACTAACGGCTGATGCACGGTTCAGATATTCCTGGGCGGTATAATTTTCATCCGAATAAAATAGATCCAGCCATTTTTTAAGAATCTCGAACGATTCCGGATCGTATAAAAGATATTCCTTATGTGTGCCGGCAAAAAAGCGGTTTACACGCTGACCGGTTCCGAACGGAACGCGCCAGGATCCGCGGCTTGATGGAAATACTTTAGCCGATTCAATTTTTTTGATATCAGTGATCTTTCCAAGTTTTTCCATAAAATAAAAATCTTCCGCCGCCTTCTTTTTGTTCATCCCTCCGATCTTAATGTAAGTTTCGCAATCGCATACCATGGTCGATCCGATTGTGGGAAAGGCGAAAGGAGAACCGGCATATTTCAATCCAAGAAGATAGTATCGTAAAAATAGTTCGTAGCATATTATTGCGGATCTGTCTGGCTCTCTCTCCGGCAGCTTGTGTTCATACTGAACGTAAGCCGCATGAGTTTCTTTTTTTTGAAACGCTTCAACGATAGACGATAAATAATCCCGTGACACGATGCAGTCGGCATCGAGACAAATTAAAACATTTGGATTACCATTTTTATAATCAAATTTTGTAAGCGCTATATCCATCCCTGTTTTTCTTGCCAATCCAACGCCGCCCTCTTTTTCGGGCAGTTCATATCCTTCGCTTGAACAGTCTACCAGTCCGATATTTATCCCCGACGCATAAATATTTTTTGCCGTTTCGGAATTTGCATTGCCGGAAATTATTTCTCTTAAAAAATTGATTGCGCGTTTATTATTGCTCTTAGCCTCTTCGGAAGAATTTTTCAGATTATTTACCACAAATACCAAAAGCGTGCTGCCGAAATATTTTTTATCGTTCGATAAAATGGAATCGAGAAGAATGGGCAGGTTTTTTTCTTCGTCTATGGCGGGGATTACAATTATATTATTGTAAAGCTTCGAGTTTTCCGGCTCAAGCTTCCATCCGCCGGCTGAATATTTATTTATGTATTTTATTACAGATGCGGGGAATGTCATTGAAAATATTTATGGTTTATAATTTTTTCTGCCTGCGCATAGTTCGCCCCGTCAATCCAGTGTATTTCCACTCCCTCCTTTTCCATTTTTCTGAACCAGGTCATCTGTCTTTTCGCGAAGGCGTGGATGGAGCTGTTAAGTTTCTGATACATATCATTGTAGTTCAGTTCCCCGTCAAGATATTTAGACAAGAATTTGTATTCCAGTCCGAACAGTTCGAGCCGTTCTGATGTAATCCCTTCTTCCTTCATCTTTTTGACTTCTTCCACCATTCCGTTATCCAGCCGGGATTTAAGGCGGGCGGTTATTCTTTTTTTAATCACATCCCTTTCCAGTTGAACGCCGATCACCAGCGGATTAATATTAATTTTCGCGCCGTTAGAATTGTCAGCGTTTTTTTCGGCGATCATAATCGCGCGGATAATTCGTTCTTTGACCAGGAGATCCGTCGTATTGTGGAGAGCGGGATTCGATTTCATCAGAATTTCCACAAGCTCCTGTTTGTCCAGTGTGTCCAATTCCGAAAACCGTTCTTTATTGAACTCCACCGAATTAAGAGAATAGTTTTTAAATATTGACTGCAGATACAAGCCCGTTCCTCCTACAAGAAACGGAATTTTGCTGCGCGAGTTGATTTCATCAAAGGCTTCATAAAATAATTTATTGAAGACAAATAGGTTGAACTCTTCGCGAGGGTCAATTACATCTATGAGGTGATATGGAATTTTATTTCCGTCAATGACATAATCACTTAAATCCTTTCCCGTGCCTATATCCATTCCTCTATAAACCTGCCTGGAATCTGCAGAGATAATTTCTCCGTTAAATTTATGGGCCAGTGAAGCGCCGAGAAAAGTTTTTCCTGCTGCGGTCGGGCCGATGACGGCTATTAAATTGTATCGCATATTTGAATTGAAGTGGCTGAAGAATATTTTCAGAACGGCTGCGCGAGCGGCAGCGTTATAATAAATGTCGCGCCTTCGCCGAGTGAGCTTACCGCGGTAATAGTGCCGTTATGCGCTTCGATTATCTTTCTTGTTATCGAGAGTCCTAGACCGGTTCCCTCTTTTTTGCCGTGACTCATAAACGGTTCAAATATTTTTTCTTTTAATCCTTCCGGAATACCGAGTCCCGTATCCTGGATGAAGATTTCTACTTTTTTATCGCCTCGTTTTGTGGAGACGGTTATCTTGCCGCCGTCCGGCATGGCATCGCAGGCATTTTTAACTATGTGCTGATACGACTGAAAAAATTCTTTGCTGTCTAATTTTACCGTAACATCTTTGTCGAATTCCGAAAGCATTTTGCAGTTTTTACCGGCGCAGAACTGTTCCATTCTGGCGGCGTAATCTGTGAGAGTATTATTAAGACTAACATTCAAAGTTCTTAAAATGGTTTTTCCTTCGGAGTAGCTTGATGTTGTTTGAACTAAATCCGCAACCTGGCTAAGCTGATCCAAAAGCATATCTAATATTTGCAGCGTTTCCGGAGGAAGTTGTTTGCTCTTCAGATGTTCTGCGTATCTTTTGCTTACAAGGACCGGCTTTTTAATATCCTGAATTAAAAAGTTCGCCATTTTTCCAAGCGACTGCACTCTTTCACCCTGCAATAATTTTTCGACGAGCTCGGCGTTATTCAAAGCCATTGCGGAATGAATCGACAGGGCCGTCAAAAATTCCTCGTCGCGTTTTGTAAACTCTCCTTTTTCGTTATTGAGCAATTGAAGCACGCCGATGATTTCACCCTTGTTATTCCTTATCGGAAAGCAGATCATATTTTTTGTAGTGTATCCGCTTTGCCTGTCGAATTCGGGATTGAATCTGGAATCCGTTCTGACATCTTTGATATTAATTGTCTCGCCGCTCTTTGCAACAAAGCCGGCAAGCCCTTCTCCTATTTTCAAACGGATCTCGCGCATTTCGTCGCCCAGCGTAACGAGAGACCAGAGTTCCATTTTTTCTTTATCGACCAGATAGAGAGTGCCTCTGTCTGCGTGAGTAATATCTTTGGCAACATTTACAATGTTCTTTAAAACTTCATCGACGCGTATATCGGAATTAACCAGCTCCGCCGCTTTTATAATCATTTTAAGTTCATCGGCATCCATGGCTCCCTCCCTTTGGTTAAAGTTCGGAATCTGCTGACTCGTCGGAGGACTGGCATCAATTTCTGCGGGTGCAATCTGTTCTTTTTTATCTTCCGTTTTTTCTAGAAAATCTTCCTGTATTTCCGCCGGTTGAAAATTAAGAGATGCCGGCTGTTCAGCTGCAGGAATTTCATCCTCGATCGGGATTTGGAAATTCGTTTCTTCTTTCGGCAGTTCTTCTTCCGGTTGAATTTCGAATTTGGACGATGTTTCTTTTACCGGCACGGGTTCTTCGTTAAGGGCAAGGCTTTCGAAGAAAGCATTGTCTTCTTCTTTTGCGGGGGGCTCTTCGAAAGTTTTCTTCATATCAAACTTGGGATCCGCATTGCCGCTGAGAATATTGAATAGCGCGTCATTCAAATCATCGTCAGTTTTGATAAATTTATTTTCTTTCTGAACCGGTTCGTCAGGAATTTCAAATTCCGCTTTCGGAATTCCGTCTTCATTTAAAAATGCACTTTCGTCGAATGAGAAATCCTTCTGCGGTTCCGCGGGCTTCGGCTCTTCATTTATCTTCAAATCATCAATGGGATTAAATGCCGCTTCTTCTTTCAAGTTTATATCCGAAAATACATTTGAATTTTTAATCGGTTCCGGTTCCGGAAGAGTCTCCTCTTCTTTCAGATTTATTGCTTTATCTTCAAAAGAGGGGGCCCAATGAATCTCTGAAGTCGTGAGCGGTTTCTCAATTGGCGTATTTATCTCAGAAGCTTCCGGTTTAGGAGTGAATAAATTTTCGTCGTCAAATTCAGCAACCGGTTCACGCAGGTTGATTAAAATTTCATCGTCCTGGCTTATCAGAGATTCAACTTCGTCTCTTGTGAGTGCAATAAGATAAGAATCTCTTAATGCAACAGCGGTAGAAGTGCGTGAGGTTTCCTCAAAAAATTCTTCATGACCGAAGAATTCATTTTCCGAAAAGATATAAGACTTTGTCTTCCCCAGGAGCCGTTTTTTAAGGAGATTAATCTCGCCGCTTGTAACAAGATAGATAATATCCGCATTATCTCCTTCGCGGAATAAAATTTCCCCCTCGCCTATAGTTATAAGGCGCCCCTTGATCCTGCGGAGATCAATTTTAGAAATATCGGCGTTTTTGAGTAACTTGTTCCGCCCTAAAGTAATAAGTAACTGATTTTCCATTTATAGGACTTTTTTTGAGGTAATTCTATGCCGTCTGAAAAAATAAAATTAGCCTTGAAACATCTTTCCAGACACGATAAAGTGCTCTCAACAATAATAAAAAACAACGGCATTATCAATTTAACACAGCGCCGCAAATACTTCAATCTAATTGTAAGCTCTATTATCGGACAGCAGCTTTCAACCTATGCGGCGGCCGCAATTGAAGAGAGATTTTTTAATTATTTTCAGAATAATCTCAGTCCCGATATTATCCTTCAAACCGACGATTCCGCATTAAGATCCCTCGGTTTATCCGCAGCTAAATGCAGATATGTAAAAGATCTTTCCGGTCAGATTCTTGACGGAAAGATAAGTTTAAATGGATTATCAAAGAAAAGCGACAATGAGGTGATAGCCGAACTTACAAAAGTGAAAGGGATAGGAGTCTGGACATCCCACATGTTTCTGATATTTACACTGGGAAGAATTAATGTTCTTCCTACCGGGGATCTTGGGATTCGCAAGGCAATTATGCTAAATTACGGTTTGAAAAATCTGCCGAATGAGAAAAAAATCCTCTCTATTGCAGAAAAAAACAGATGGGATCCATATTGTTCTGTGGCTAGCCTTTATTTATGGAGAAGCCTGGATTCCAAAAAAGAATCTTAATTATAGAACGAGCATCAAATAGATGAATGAATTACAGCTTATTGAATCAGCGCAGCGCGGAGAGAAAAAGGCGTTAACCGAGCTTGTTAAAATGTACGAGCAGACGGTTTATAATTTTTCTTTTAAGATATGCAGAAATAAAGAGAAGGCGGAGCATACCATGCAGGAAACATTTTTAAGCATGGTAAAAAATCTTCATCAGTTCAGCGGCGATTCAAAACTTTCCACGTGGCTCTACAGAGTGGTTTCTAATCACTGCCTTATGCTCGCCCGATCGCAAAGCAAACATGAGTTTGCAAGTTTTGAAGATGAAGATGCGGTGATAGATGAAAAGAATATTGCGGACTGGAAAGTTTCTCCCGATAAAATTACGGAGAATAACGAGCTGAAGGAGATTCTGGATAAAGCGATTGAAAAATTACCGGCAGATTACAGAGTGGTTTTTATGTTGAGAGATGTTGAAGGTCTTTCAACCGAAGAGACGGCAAAGATGGTTGATCTTTCCGTTGCCGCGGTTAAATCGCGTCTTCACAGAGCGCGTGCATTTTTAAGAGATGAATTAAACGAGAAATTTAAGCATGAATGAGAATAAATCAACCTGCAAAGAAGTGATGGCGCACATTTGCGATAATCTTGGAGAAGAACTCAATTCCGCAAAATGTGTTTCTATAAAAGCGCATTTGGAAAGCTGCGAGAACTGTAAACATTATTTCGATTCGGTAGAAACCACAATCGATTTCTACAAAAAATATAATGTTACTCTTTCGGATGACGCCCATAAGAGATTAATGGATTGCCTCGGTCTAAAAGATTAATTACACAACTATTTACTTCACCTCTCACTCCTCACTCCACTATTAACTCTTAACTGTTAACTATTCACTGCTCCATAGTCCCATATATTTGTGGCCGCTTCCAGTATTGAAGAGCACAACCGATTCCTTTTCATCGATCCATCCGACAGAGATAAGCCTTTTCAATGCCGCCAGAGTAGCTCCTCCTTCCGGTGCAGCAAATATTCCCTCGGTTCTTCCGATTGTTTTCGTTGATTCAAAAATTTCTTCGTCGGTAACGGCTACAGCTGTCCCGCCGCTTTCCCTCAGCGCGCGAAGAATTAAAAAATCTCCGACCGCGGCAGGCACTCGAAGGCCGTCTGCAATGGTTTTTGCGCCGTTCCACATTTCGGCAAATTCTTTTTTCTCCTCAAATGCCTTCACCATCGGCGCGCAGCCTGCCGACTGAACAGTTACCATTCTCGGTCTTTTCGAACCGATCCAGCCGAGTTTTTCCATTTCATCAAACGCTTTCCACATTCCGATCAATCCGGTGCCTCCGCCGGTGGGATAAATAATAACATCGGGCAAAGTCCAGTTCATCTGTTCAGCAATTTCGTAGCCCATTGTTTTTTTTCCTTCAATGCGGTACGGTTCCTTGAGAGTTGATACATCGAATCGTCCGAATTTTTTTACTCCCTCTGCGGCCAGCTTGCCGCAATCGGTTATTAATCCGTCCACCAGAGTCACCTCTGCGTTGAGAGCTTTACATTCGTTTATAAACGGGAGCGGAACATCTTTCGGCATAAAGACAAACGCCTTCATTCCCGCCAGAGCAGCATACGCGCTCATTGCGCCGGCAGCATTTCCGGCTGACGGAATTGAAACTTCCTTAATCCCAAATTCATTCGCTTTTGAAATTGCGAGACACAACCCCCTCGCTTTGAATGAAGTTGTCGGATTCAATCCTTCGTCTTTTATAAAAATATTTTTTTTGCCTATGAAATTTTCCAACCGTTCCGCCCTGATGAGCGGTGTAAATCCCTCTCCGAGCGAGAGGCGGAATTTTTGATCGATGAGGGGAAGCATCTCTCTGTAGCGCCAGAGATTTTTTTCTCTTCCGTTAAGTTTCTCTTTAGTAAATTCTTTTTTCGCGGTTGCCAAATCATATCTTGCCAAAAGCGGCTTGCCGCAGTCGGGGCACAAATTCCAGATCTTATCTTTGTCGTAAACTTTGCCGCAGTATCCGCATTCAAGGTGTGTAAAATAGCTCATAAAATTGCTCTCAAGTTTGAAATATGGGTTTCAAAATACATCTCCTATCCCGCTTTGTAAAGAAAAACACTCTTTTTGGCGAAATTAGACGGAAAAATTTTGCCGCAACTACGAAACTTTTCGTAAACGTCCTGCGTCTCAAGGTTCAGAAAAAGAGAGAAATAAAGATGACAAAGAGAACAAAAATTAAACCGACCGAATCCGAACTGGAGATACTGCAGATACTTTGGGACGAAGGGGCTTCTACTGTAAAAAAAGTAAATGAGAAGCTCAACGAAAAAAAAGAAACCGGCTACACTACAACTTTAAAGATGCTCCAGATAATGTTTGAAAAGGGAATGGTGAAGCGGGATGAAAACGAACGGAGCCACGTTTACAAAGCCGCCATCGATCAGGATGAGATTCAAAAAGTTCTTCTGGATAAACTGCTTGAGACTGCCTTCAGCGGTTCCGCGGCTAATCTGGTAATGCAGGCGCTTGGAAATTCAAAACCGTCCAAGGAAGAATTGAAAAAAATAAAAGAGCTGCTTAATCAAATTGAAAGGGATCAGAAATGAATTTCATTTATGATTTAATTCCGGAACGATTTATAAATGCAATAGGCTGGACAATTTTTCATTCCGTCTGGCAGGGAATTGTAATTTCAATCTTTCTCGGTTCTTCTCTTTTGATGACGAAGAGGAACAATTCCAAACTCCGTTACAGATTATCCGCCGCGGCGCTTTTTGTGATGTTTGGAATTTCATTTTTAACTTTCATTTATTTTTACAGCAATGCAAAGCCGGCAGAGATAAGCGCTTCCGGCTCCGTGGTCGAAACTTTTAGTTATGCGGATTCCTCCGCAGATGCATCGCCGCTCCTCACCTCACCCGCGCTGGATCTTTCCGGTGCGTTGAAAAATTATTTCGACAGGAACATGCCTCTTATAGTGACAATGTGGCTTGCGGGATTCATTCTTTTCTCTTTCCGTTTTGCGGGTGGATTAATTTATGTGGAGCGCCTGAAAACCTCCGGATTAAAATCGCCGGAAGATTTTTGGAAAAGAAGAGTGAAAGAGCTTTCGGGTAAATTCAATTTGGATAAAATTATAAACCTGTATGAATCGTGCAGAGTAAAAACTCCGGTAACTATCGGCTACTTAAAGCCTGTAATTTTAATTCCGCTTGGGATGCTCTCAGGACTTCCGCAGGAGCAGGTAGAAGCAATACTGATTCACGAGCTGGCGCATATTAAGAGATACGATTTTCTTGTGAATCTGTTTCAGACTTTCATCGAGACGATATTTTTCTATCATCCGGTTGTCTGGTGGATCTCTTCGACAATAAAGAGCGAAAGGGAGAACCGGTGCGACGATTTAACGCTGCAAAACTGCGGCGGCTCATTGGTCTACTTTAAAGCTCTCTATAATTTGCAGCAATTAACTCTGGACGAAAACGGACTTGCTCTGGCAGTAACGGGAAAGAAAAATCAATTATTCAGGAGGATAAACAGAATGAACTCTACAAACAAGAACACCTCGTACGGAATAAAATTCGCGGCATTCGCATCGCTTTTGTTTTTAATCGCCGCCGCGTCTTTATATTCAACATCATCCGCTAAAGAAAATGCGCGAGAACTATCTTCTCCCGTTTTTATCAATCCGGTTTCTCAGATTTCGGATCTTTGCAACACTGCGGCCGATACCGATCAGTCTGCGGCGGACACCACTTCAATAAAGAAAGGAAAACGCACTTTAAAATTTTCAGACGAGAACAAAAAATATAAAGCTAAACTTGAAGAAGGCAAACTGAAAGATTTTTATATCGACGGTGAAAAAGTTGACGCCAAAGATCTGCCCAAATACGAAGGGCTGGTCAATGACAGAATGAACGAATTCGATTCGTCGATGGAAGAATACCGCGCGGGAATGAAAGAATACAAAGACAAAATGAAACAGTTGAAAGAGAAAATCAAAAAATTCCGCGGCACTGCGGGTGTGGGACGTTCATATGACTTCGATTTTGATTTTGACGTGCCCGTTCCGCCGATTGCACTGAATCTTCCGGACATCGATACTACAAACTGGAAAAAAATGGTAAAAGATATCCAGCACAGTATTCAGAGCGGTCTTGCAAATCATTCGTTCCATATTCCTCATATGGATTTCAGCGAACTTCATAAAACGCTTAACGATTCTCTTTTCAACAAGGAAGAATTCAAGAAAGCAATGAAAGAATTGCAATTCAACCTCCAGAAAGAGATGGGAAAATTGAAATCCAACGACGGCGAATTCAAGAAAGAGATGGAAAAGTTCAAAGAGGAGATGAAAAAGAGCGGACCCGGCAGCGAAGCTTTCAAAAAGAGCATGGAAGAATTAAAAGTCAGCATGGCAAATCTCAAAGTTGAAATGAAAAAACTTAAAGACTTTGTCCACGCGGCAAAGGACGAAATGGTAAAAGATAAATTGATTGAAGAGGGAGACGACTTAGACGATTTCACTCTATCGAATTCCGAGATGATCGTAGCGGGCAAGAAAGTTTCGCCGGAACTGCATAAAAAATATCTTGAGCTCTACAAAAAGTCTTTCGGCAAGGAATTGAAGGGGGACGAAAAATTCAGAATCGACAATTAGACTTTAATTGGGAATTAAACAGGCCCTATTTTATCCGGCGTTTTCCCTGGAGGGCGCCGGATTTTTTTATGAATTAAGATTGGAGAGCGCTTCCTTTATAAGGTCCTCAATTGAGACGTTCGGCGATCTGTCTGTAATAGCCCGCACAATCCGTTCAGCAATTTTTTGGTTGTAGCCCAAATTTACAAGCGCGGTGATAGCATCACTTCTTACCGATACGGGAGTAGACGAACTTCCCTTAATTTCATTCTCAACTGAATCAACTTTCTCGCGCAATTCGATCACCATCCGCTCGGCTGTTTTTCTTCCAATGCCGGGAATGGAAATCAATCTTCCGACATTGCCGGAATTCAATGCGTCTTTCAAATCTTCAATTTGAATCCCCGACAAAATTGTCTGCGCGGATTTCGGTCCTATTCCGTTAACGCTTATGAGAAGCTCGAACATCTCTTTTTCGCCGGCCGAATAGAAGCCGTACAAATCTACAGCGGATTCCCGGACTGACAGATATGTAAAGAGGGACACTTCTTCTTTGTCGGATATTTTTTCGAATGTGTTTATAGAAATATTAACAAGATAGCCGACGCCGTTAACATCAAGCAGAATCTTTGTCGGTTTCTTTGAAATTATTTTTCCTCTTAAAAAGCCAATCATAGAAACAGTTAATAGTTAAGAGTTCAGAGTTAATAGTTAATTTGATACAAGCTTTAGTTTTCTAAATATTGATCGAAAGCTAAAGCTTGCGGCAAAGAAAGGCAAGATAAAGATTAAAAGCGGTACGAAATTCCCAATTTTATATTGCTCAGACTGAGGTTCCATCCCACAGTTGATGTTTCATTGAAATAAGATGATATTGGTTGTGTCCCGATTAGGATGCTTTCGTATTTCTTTTTAAACCATTTGTACTTTATATAAAAATTATATTCCCCAATCAGAGAAATATTTTGCGTTATTGATAACTCCACTCCGACGGCCGACACTATTCCAGCGCTGAAAGAATAGTCTTCATCCTCAAAAAGCTGGTTCGATCTGTAAACATTTAAACCCTGGTCTTCATACTGCTCTGTTGTAGTTTGATAAAAACTTCTATCGTATGAGAGGAAAGGTCCGCCTCCCCAGAACAATCTTAGACCGGAGATTTTATATGGATAATTCAGATACTCCGCCTGAATCATTATGAATTGTGAATTGTTTTTATTTTTTCTCGTGACTGTGTTGTCCGGTATTCTGGAATCCAAACCGGGACTGTTTTTTTGATCACCGCTATCATCATTAAACGAAAAACCAAGATCCAGCTTTAGACGAAGGGCGGACTGTTCGGAATAAAAATTCAGATATGATACGGAATACCCGTTCACCAGATGGAACTGAACTTGTGATTTGCAATTTAACGAGTCGGTTTGTGCAAAAATTGATGCTGACAAAAATAGGATTGCTGCGATTAAAAATAATCTTACGGGATGCATAATTCCCCCATTATTTGGTTAATTATTTGTGGAATCTTATTGCATCATGAAATTCAGATAATATCGATAAAACCGCAAGAGAAAATTTTATGCCCCAATTACCCTGTCAGGATTTTCTTTTATGAACTCTTTCCAGTTTTTACTTTTTTTAGAAAATGAATTTGTCTTGAATGCATGACATATTGCAACGGCCAGAGCGTCGCTCTCGTCGAATTTCATCTTTGTTTTTTTTAGAGCCAATAATTTTTTAATCATGAACTGAACCTGCTCTTTTGAGGAAGCGCCGTTTCCAACGACCGATTTTTTTATTTCGCGGGGGGAGTATTCTTTAATAATGAGGCCGTTATTTGATGCAGCAAGCAGCGACACGCCGCGCGCGTAGCCGATCTTCAAAGTCGACTGCACATTCTTTCCGTAGAATGCTGTCTCAAGCGCAAATTCATCCGGTTTGTATTTTGAAATCAGTTCAGTCAGTCCGTCATAGATTGTTTTTAGGCGGGAGGGCATTTCTTCCGAAGGTTTGATTTTTATTATTCCGGCTGCTACCTGTATCAGTTCATTATTCTCGAAATCGATAATTCCGTAGCCGGCAAAAAGCGTTCCCGGATCAACGCCAAGTATTCTCAATTATTTGTCTCTTGAAATTATTTTATACTCTCAGTTTTCAGCCGCCCGTCAGACTGAGCGAAGCCGAAGTCCAAGGCGGCTTCGCTATATATGATTGAGCTGCTGAAGTCCATAACAGCACAAAAACATTAATAAAAATAAATTCTAGTCCGCAAAATCCGCATTTGAGAAAACATTTTGCACATCATCAGATTCTTCTATTGCTTCAATAAGCTTCATCAGCTTCTCGGCTTCGTCCCCTTTAACCGGCGTGCTGTTTTTAGCAATCCACTGAAGCGATGCGTTTTCAACAGTCAGTTTTTTCTCGACCAATTTTTTCCTCACGGGCTCAAAATTTTCGAGCGCGGTAGTTACTTCAAAAAAATCCTCTTCGGTAGAAAGATCATCGGCGCCGGCATCCAAAATAATTTCCATCATTTCATCTTCGCTTTTGCCGTCCCGTTTAACCGTAATCATTCCTTTTCTTTCAAACATCCACGCAACGGATCCCGTTTCTCCCATGTTTCCGTTATGCTTCCCGAATATGTGGCGGATCTCTGCGACAGTCCTGTTTTTATTATCGGTTGCAACCTCAACAAGAATTGCCACTCCGCCCGGGCCGTATCCCTCATACATCAGTTCCGTAATTTGGGAACCTTCCAATTCTCCAGTAGCTTTTTTAATTGCGCGGTCGATATTATCGGCGGGCATATTAACAGCCTTGGCGTTATCTATTGCAAGCCGCAAGCGCGGATTTCCGGCGGGGTCGCCTCCCCCCTGCCGAGCGGCAATTGTAATTTCCCTAATCATTCTTGTAAAAATTTTTCCGCGCTTCGCATCGAGCGCTCCTTTTTTTCTGCGGATGGTAGCCCATTTGGAATGGCCGGACATACAATTTCTCCTTGCAACTTTTCTTGTTAAACAGACAGCCGGTTTAAATATCCTTTACGTGAATATCTTTAAGCCGGATCTGCGGAAAATTTTTTCCGTCTTTTTGAATTGTTTCAATAGTATATACAATATCAATCAAATTTTTCCCTTTATCAATAAGGGATGCAAATGCGCCGAGATTAAATCCGATAGCGTCGAAAACTTTTTCGTTACCGTTCTGCTTAAGACTTGCAACCAGATGGTTTGTGCCAACAATTCTTGGCGGATAAACCAGGCTTACATTTTCGCTCACAAATACGGGACGCATATTACCCGGTCCGAACGGGGCGAACTGATCAAGCACTCTCAAAAATTTCGGAGAGATATCGGAGAATGCGATTTTCATATCCACCGCAATTTCGTGCACCCTGTTTTCGTCCGTCATATTTTTGCGGAGGACTTTATTAAATCTCTCTTTGAACTCTTCAAGTTTCTCAATTTCAATTGCCAATCCGGCAGCGGCTTCATGCCCGCCGAACTGAAGCAGAAGATCTTCGCAGTCCTGAAGCGCTTCGTAAATATTAAATCCGTGTATGCTTCTTGCAGATCCCTTTGCAACACCGTCGATTGTTGTAAGCATAACCGCGGGCCGGTGAAATTTTTCCACCAGTCGCGAAGCTACAATTCCTATCACTCCGGGATGCCAGTCGTCAAAATGAAGAACTATTCCTGGATCTACTTCCATATCAATTTCGGAATCAACAAGCTGCATTGCATGCGAGAAGGTCATCTCGTCGATCTTTCTCCGTTCCGTGTTTTCATCTTCAAGAATTTGAGCAAGCTCAAAAGCTCTCTGCGGATCGGATGTGGTGAACAGATCGACTGCGCGGTTCGCGTCTCCCAGTCTTCCTACCGCATTAATCCTTGGCGCAATTGTAAAAACCACCTGTCCGGCGTTAAGATTTCCCGGTTCCATCCGCGCGCATTTTAAGAGCGCAAGTATTCCCGGACGCGGATTTGAATTTATAAGATCCAATCCTTCTTTCACGAGAACCCTATTCTCATCCACGAGGGGAACAATATCTGCCGCGCCGGCGAGTGCAACGAGATCCAAATATTTAAGGGCTAATTCTTTTTTGCCGATTCTTTCACCTACTGCGCGTGCGAGTTTAAATGCAACGCCGGCACCGGACAAATGTTTAAACGGATAATTACAGCCGGGTTTTATAGGATCGAGCACGGCATATGCATCGGGCAATTTTTCTTTCGGCTGGTGGTGATCGCAAACGATAGTTTCAATTCCCAGAGAATTTGCATGCGCTATTTCATCCACAGCGGTAATTCCGCAGTCGACTGTAATAATTAATTTTACTCCACGTTCCTTCAGCAGATCTATGCTGGTGGTAGAAACTCCGTATCCTTCCGTAAGCCGGTTTGGAATATAAGTTTCAACCTGAGCGCCTAGTTCTTTAAGAAAAAGATACATAAGCGCAGCAGAGCATGTGCCGTCGACATCATAATCTCCATAGACGCAAATTTTTTCGTTGCGTGTTAACGCATTTATAACGCGCTGCGTAGCTTCCTGCATTCCGTTCATAAGGAACGGATCATGAAGAGCATCCAGAGAGGGGCGGAAAAAATTTTTTGCCTCGTAGAAATTTTTTATTCCGCGCTGCAGCAGCAGTATCGAAAGAATATTAGAGATGGTGAGGCTATCTGCAAGAGAAAGGACGGACTTCTCATCAGGCGCTTCTTTTAAGTTCCAGCGTTTATTTTGCATGGCACCTTCCAAAGAAGAGCAAAAGAAGATTCTTGTCTATAAGCCGAATTTTGTTCCCGGTTAAAAACCGGGCGGCAATTATTTATCTCGCCACAACATTACTGTTGTGATCCAGCGGTCTACCCGAAGGCATTCAAAGCGAACAACTTTGTCCGAGGGAAAACCCTGCGGAAAACCTTCTGCTTGACCTTGCACCAAGTGGGGTTTGCCATGTCCCGCCGTAGCGGGATCCCGTTTAGAGCGGGACCGACAGTGTTACCACTGGCGCGGTAGGCTCTTACCCTGCCTTTTCACCCTTACCCCTCGACTAGCTCAGGGCGGTATTTTTTCTGCGGCACTTTCCGTGTCCCCGTAAATTGGGAACCCCGGGAATTACCCGGCACTTCGTTCTGCGGAGTTCGGACTTTCCTCTATTCAAGGAGAAGCTCCCTGGATAGCAACTGCCCAACAAGAATCATCAACTGTTCTTCTACTATTTATTTATTATTATACAATTAATTTTCAACTGAGGTAAATATAAGAAAAAAGGAGCGCGGGTGCATCCTATTAAATAAAGGGATTTATTGCTGTTCCCTGAAAAAGGTTCAATTTCCCATCAAATGCGTTATAAACCGGAGATTTTTTGAGTTTGAATTAGACATGATAATTTTACCTATTGCAGTCAGTGGAACCGCAAGGAACATTCCCACTATACCCCAAATGTATCCCCAGATCAGAAGTGAAATAAGAATTACAAGCGGATTGAGACCGAGCCGGTCTCCAAAAATTTTCGGCTCAATAATATTTCCGATAATATTTTGCACAACAATAATTACTCCCGTAAGCAGCAGGGCATATCCAAAAGATTCATACTGAACCAGCGCCATTAACGCGGGCAAAATCACAGCTATTACAGATCCCACATTAGGAATAAAATTAAGAAGCGCGGCTAAGGTTGCCCAGATTATAAAGAACTCTATCTTAAAGAGCCACAGAATGAAACCGACTATAATTCCCACCGAAAGACTGATGAGCAGTTTTGTGACTACATATTTTTGAACCTGCTCGGTTATATCTTTAATTGTCTTTTTCAGTTTAATCTCGCGCTGAATAGTCATCGTCTCATAGTCCGCATCATACACGCCAATCCGTTCCGTAATATTTTCCTTTCTCTCTTTTTTTATCTTTTTAATTGAGGATTTAACACCTTTCTCAACGTAGCGCATCCTTATTGCTT
>JAKAMT010000175.1 GCA_021812705.1 Bacteroidota bacterium
AGTAAATGGTGAATAGTGAATGGTGAATAGGGAAAAGAAGTATTTTATAAATATTAAAGGCATCTACGATTTTCTATTCACCATTCACCGATAACAGATAACCGGCAAGAAATAACCAGATATTCCCACGCTAAATATTCTTCCCAATTTGTTCGATTTACTACTTACCATCAACAATTCACTCTTCCTGATTAATTGTGATATCCACAAAGAGTTGTTCTCAGTTACAAATTAAATTGTAATTATTCTTCGAAAAATATATTTTCAACGGCAAAATAAGCGATAGATGAATTATCTAAAAAATTATTCGGATGAAGAATTATTTCCTGTAAAATTTATTTATCGTCGTTCTTCGATTCCGGTTTATCCGAGATCTTGAGCTCTTCCTGAACGCCGTTCAAACCTTTCTTGAATTCGCGAATCCCTTTGCCTATTCCATGCGCTACTTCCGGTATCTTCTTACCGCCGAAAAGGATAACAATGACAAGTATTATTATCAGTAATTCACCGCCGCCAATATTCTCAAACATAACAGTCTCTTTAATTTATAAAAAATTTTTTAATTAATACTCTTCTCATCTCAACATGGGGAATAAAGATCAATTTTATTTCTTTTAACTGCGCGTTTAACATATAGTTATCTTTAAATGTTCCCGGCAATACTGCGGTTTGTACATTCTGGAATGGAATTAAAAATGAATAACAGAGGCGCACGCTGCAGTGCGCCTTTTTATGAAGGGAGAAAAAATTATCTGGCCGTTTTCAAACTGTCGTATTTCAATTCCATCTGCTTTATCGACGGATCATTCGGATAAAACCGCTCAAGTTTTTTCAGAATTATTATTGCTTTATCATACTGATGCTTCGTCTCATAAATCTGCAGCAGGATGTTGTACGGACTGTAGTAAGAATTAACATCGTTAGGATTAGCTTCCATCGCCTTTACGGCTCTCTCCTCTATCGGAAGCGAAAGCTTGGTATACTCGTCATTATTCCCTAAGACCGCATATAAATTTGATATGTCAAACAGGAATCTGTAATCGGTATTATCAATGCTAAACGGAATTTTATTTTTGAGCGCCTCCATTATTACGGAAGCTTTCTCTTTCTGATTATTGTTGGCATACTTTATAGCCAGACGCAAAAAGATCATTCTGTAATTCTGAATCATTCCCCTGTGATTGTCGTCAAAATAAATATTGCTGTCATTCAATCCGCGGAATTTAAATCCGGATTGAAACGATTTGCTGTAAGATGGATTCTCCTGAAGCAGATTCTTCTCCAATTTTTCATCATCAATAAATTCCGATCTCTTACTATTCTTGAACGGAACAAGACGGTATGCCAATCCCTCAAGACGGCAATACTGATCCAGACCTATCCTGCTGTCTTCAGAACTTGTTGAAGTGAAATAGATTGGCCGTTTCCAATTATTAGCCATTACTATTGAATGAACGGCTATATCCTGCGGACGCACTGCTTTTATCTCTCCGAAATTTAGAGTCGGCTTCATTTCAAATTCCACTTTGCCTCTGTTCGTAATTGAAGTATCTGTAATTCCGAATTGTGCATAAACTGATTTAGGTACCGGAATTACAAATTTCTGCGTCTGCCATCTTTCAGTTCCTATTCTCTCCACTTCTTCATCTGTAAGAAGCATATCTACTTTTTTTGCGCCGTGCGGTTCTTCATTCTTCAACTGCTTCACATACCAGTTGGTATTTATAAGACTGAGGCACGCCACACGGACATCCTGCCTGACCCCCTCAACTTCCTGCAAATACCAGAGCGGGAAAGTATCATTATCGCCATTTGTGAATAATACCGCATCTTTCTCACAGCTCTGAAGAAGATTGTAAGCAAAATCCCACGGCATCCAGTCTTTAGATCTGTCCTGTTCGCGGTAATTGGAAACAAATAAACGCATCGGAATTAAAACGAATGCTAGCAAGATAACAGCAGCCGGAATAAATTTAGAGAAGGATTTAGTAATATACTTGTTTTTGATGAGATCAATAATATTATAGAGTCCGACTGATACCCACATGCTGAAGAGGAAACACATTGTACCGTAGAATTTTATTCTTTCACGCGGCTGTGGTTCCTGCTGATTCTGATAATAAGCCGTGACATAAGTGATCATCAGAAATAGAATCAGAAAGACGGAAGCCATTTTCCAATCCTTCTTAAAATGGAAAAAGATTCCAATTAGTCCGATCAGAAATGGAATTCCAAAATATGATTTCGTTATATCCCCTTCGAATTTAAGTCCGAACAGACCGCCCACAATATTTGCTGCGCCGTTAAAGGGGGCTACATTTGGACCGGAATCCTGATCCCACGATTCTCTTCCCGCAAAATTCCATAGGATATACCGAGTCATCATATGATTCATCTGATAATTCCACAAGAAGTCGAGATCGCTCGAATATTTTGTGAAGATTTCCTGCTGGTTCGGTTCCATTGAATACCGCCTCTGAAAAGTCGGCCAGTCGCCGTACTGTTCTCTGTTGAGATAAGTAACGAGTTCATTAAAATTATCCGGCGAGTTTTCATTAATTGGAGGATTCTGATTAGCGCGAATAATTATCACTCCGTACGATGTGAATCCAAGTATGACAAAGAAAAAAACTTTCAGCAGAAGGTTAATTGTTGTCTTCCCTTTTTGTCCGGTATAAAAAATTGCATAAAAGAGGGAGGCGAGGAGCGCGAAAATTACAACTGCCGCCATTAGATTATTTGCGCCTACGATTTTCGAAATTAGATTGGGAAGATAACGCACAATGCCCGGGTATATAATAACTAAAATTATTCCACCGGTTATAAGGATTGTATAGATGGAATTTTTGGTGAATAATTTTTTCCAAAATACGCCCACAAAAATTACCGATGCCGCAAAGATCAGTCCCGCAAACTTTGAATCGAAACTCCCATATTCTTCTGAAGTGGGTGGCTGATTAGGAGTCTGGCTTGACCATAAAATTATTGCCAGAAGAAGTATCAATCCGAGATGGGCAAGGAAATAATAAAATGTTCGTTTAAGTTCTTTCTCATCGGTTACAAATTTTCTGAACATGATAAGCATTACGATAGAAACGGTTGTAAGAGCTCCCATAAGACGGAGACTTGTAGAGAGTCCGACAAGATATGCGATGAGAAGTATTACTTTTTCATTTTCAACTTTATCCGCTCTTTCATTCCATATAAGAAGGAGAAGAACAATTGAAGCAAATACAAATGTGTTAGTTGCGTAAACTTCTGTCTCAACGGCATTCCACCAGGTGATCATAGTAAAAGCATGAGTTAATGATCCCACGGCTGCGGTCAGATAAACAACGAGGGCATCTGAAAAGTTTGCATAGCTGTTCCCTCTAAAATTTTCGATAATCTTTATTATCACAAGATAAAGAAGCATAACAGCAGCAGCGCTGGTAAATACAGAAATCAGATTCATTCTAAATCCGATGTTGGCCGCTATAGGCAGCATCGAAACGACTCTTGCTAAAATTAAGAAGAGGGGGGCTCCGGGCGGATGAGGAATCTCCATTCCGTATGCGGTTGCAAGATATTCTCCGCAGTCCCAGAAAGAAACCGACGGTTGTGCGGTTAAATAATATGTTATTCCGGCTAAAAGGAATACACTTAACGCCAGACCTCTTTTAATATTCGTTAAATTCATTTGTCCCTTCGATTTTGCCAATTCGCTAAAATTTTGAATTGAATTCTAAAAGAATTTCGGGTCGGTTTCAAATTCTTTATAATAGATTTTTTAAGTCGGGAAATTGACAGTTGGGCGGGGAGTGAAGATTAAAAAGTGACTAGTAACACTGACGAGTGACTTGAGGATTTGATTATTTGCTGATTTTGAATGAGCGAACTAAAGTCAGCTCTGCGGTAGCAAGTATAATATTATGATTTTGCGAGCTGAAGCTTCTACTATAGGGGCAGCAGGAATTCCTAAATAAGCGAACTAAAGTTCACTCTACAAAACAATGAAATATATTATTGTAAATATTAAATGAAAGATATATTTTCAGTCGCAAAATAGAAGCAGATAAACTACACATACAATTATACCGATGAAGATTTATTCCAGTTGATCAATCAGAATAATTCGTTAGCACTCAATCCCTTATTTTTGCAATGAAAAGAAATGCTTCTTAATATAAAAGGGGTTAAAGACGGCTCTATAAATATTTGCAGTAACTCCATCGCCAGCCACCTATTTCTTCCGTCAATTTAGCGCTAACCGGATTATTTAATACATACATTACAATTCTGTTCAGATCAGCTTCACTTCTAATAACATTATCATAGCTTTCGTGCTGCCAGAATTTTCCGGTTCGATTCAAAATTTTATTACATTCCCTTGCAGTACTTCCTTTAAGAAGTCTGAGGATTTCGGTTAAACTGGAATTATGCTGGGTGCCGTTTATTTCACTCCCGGTCTGCATCTCAGTCGCAGGACAATTGTGTAAAGCGACATTTATGTCGCTCCACTCCTGCGTTTTTATTAATTGAGCTGAATTTCCCTCTTCACTACACAGACATTCCTTTCCACTGTTGTTGGGATCAAGGTCTTTTGGCGTTAATACAATATGAACATGGTTGGGCATGAGACAGAAACAAATTAAATCATATTTTATTTGATCCATCGCTAATATAGAGTGGAAGATACTCTCAGCGACGAGATCATTTGATAAAAAAATGTTTTTTGAAGAGTTGTCCATATAATGATCATAATTTTTAAAGTATGACCATTTCAATAGATGGTATTTATCATTTCGTTCTTTGAGTGATTTTATTTGAGATAATTTATCAACATTAAATTTGTACTCTTCTTTTAATTTAAGGATTAAATCTAAGGGAAGTGAACCAGAGGTTCTAAATGTCACAAAAAAAGTGGATCCATCCGGATGGTAATGAGGCAGGTTTCTTTTGTAATATTTTTTAACCGGCTGCATTTTTGTAATAATATAATAGAACAATCTCTGGAATAAAATAACTAAGAATTTCAAAGGATAAAAGAGATATTTATGATCATAACTCATGATTGATGTCTAATTAAGATAAGCTAAGTTCTGTGTTAACCAAAGTTCGATTTACAGAGGCAAGACCGAATTTATGAGTGAGCGAACTGAAGTTCGCTCTACTGGGTCGAGTATGATTTCTTGAATGCGCTAACTAATGTTCGATGTACATAGGAAAGATTAATTTTTGAATGAGCGAACTAAAGTTCGCTTTACGGGGCAAGGATGAATATTATGATGAGGCTGTCTCAAAAGGGCAGCCTTTTTTGTAAAAGAAAAAAGATTTAAATAAGTTTTGTCTCAAGAAACGAGGTAAAATCATGGGACAAAGCGGGAAAGTGATATTTAAGCCCTATCACCAAAATC
>JAKAMT010000030.1:0-19436 GCA_021812705.1 Bacteroidota bacterium
AAAAAGTCTTAGTCGTTGGTTCTACCGGGATGCTCGGCTTTGCCGTAAGCTCTTATTTCAAATCGCATGATTATAATGTTGTGGATATTTCGCGTTCGGAATTCGATATCGCGAACGATCCGGTTAGCAAATTTGAATCTTATCTGGGCGGAGTTGATCTCGTTATCAATTGCGCCGGCGTTATTAAACCTACAATAGCAAAAAACTCTATAGAAAATGTTTTGAAAATAAATTCTCTTTTTCCAAGAAACCTTGCTAAAGTTTGCGCAAAGAGAGGAATAAAATGCTTTCATATTACTACAGATTGCGTCTATTCCGGACGAAAAGGAAAGTACACTGAAGAGGATCTCTTTGATGCCGATGACCTTTACGGATTGAGCAAGAATGCAGGTGAAAACACAGAGTGCATGGTTATAAGAACTTCAATTATAGGTGAAGAAAACGGGCAGAGCCGCTCTCTTCTAGAATGGGCAAAAAGCCAGTACGGAAAAGAAGTGAACGGTTTTACAAATCATTTGTGGAACGGCGTTACAACATTATATCTTGCCGAAATTGTTGAAAGTATCTTCAAAAATAATTTATACCGGCACGGAATATTTCACGTTCATTCGCCAAACACGGTAACGAAGTTTGAACTCCTTCACCTTTTCAACAAAGTATATGATTTAAATCTCATTATAAATTCAGCGGAAGCAAAAGAGGCCTGCGACAGAAGTATGTCAAGCATATATCCTTTAAGCAGCCGCGTTGCTTCGAAAAGTCTTGAGCAGCAAATAAAAGAAATGAAAATATTTTTCTTAGAAAAGGAAACTGTTTAATGCAACAGTCAAATGTGGGCGCAAAAGAAAATTGGCACGAAGATTTTATTAAAAACCTCGCCGAATCTCTCCATCCGAAAGTTTATGTGGAATTGGGTCTCTATCAGTGCGAACTATTTAATAAAATAGTGCCGTATGCGGATAATCTATTCGGCGTGGACATTAATCCGGATGCCGGTAGTTATATGACCAAGTCGGAAAAAACCCTTTTCTTTTCGGGAACAACAGATGCGTTTGCTGAAATTGTGCGCGCCCATAATTTTAAAATAGATCTTCTCTTTATTGATGCGGATCATTGCAAGGAATCTGTTTTAAAAGATTTCTGGAACTATTTCCCCTATGTGAATGATCATGGAATCATCCTTCTTCATGATACTCATCCTAAAAATTTACAGTACACTGACAAAGGTTATTGCGGAGACGCTTATCTCGTTGTTGAGCAGTTGAAAAATTATCAAAACGAAATTGAATTTATGACCATTCCGATCCATCCGGGATTGACGCTTATTAGAAAAAGAAGAACACAATTGAGCTGGGGAAATGTTTCTTCAAATATCCCGTCAGAGGAGATAGTCAATTATGATGAGCAATTGAATAAATCTATTTCCATGCCGGCTTTTGTTGCAAAAGTCAAACAGATGTTCCCTCGGTCAGGAGAAATAAAAAATATAGTTGAAATTGGCGCGCTGGATGCACAGGATTCTGTCTATTTTAAAAAAATATTCCCCGAAGCGAACGTTTATACGGTTGAAGCTTTGCCGGATAATTACAACAATTATTTAAAAAAAATACCCGAGATAATTCCGATAAATGCGGTGGTTTCGAACATCGACGGAGAAGTAAATTTCTTCAAAAAAGACGTGAACGGAATCCACAGCATTTTTAACAGAGGGGATGAGTATGGCAAAGAAGTAATTAAACTAAAATCTTACAGATTTGAAACGCTGGCGCAAGAATACGGAATTGAAAGTGTAGATATGCTTAAACTTGATGTTGAAGGGGCTACAATTGAAGCGCTTGAGGGAATGGGCAGTCTCCTAAAGAAAATAAAAATTATGCATCTCGAATCTGAATCCTATCCTTTCTTCCAAGGACAAAAACTTCATAATGAAGTTGTAAAAATTTTGGAAGAGAACGGTTTCTCTCTTCTTGAATTAACAAGCTTTCCTATTCAGAAGGGAAGACTTCAGTATGATTCTGTCTGGATTAACAATTCATGTTTGTTGGATAATCAGATTCATGAACAAATTTCTATACCGAATATCGTTTCAAATGAATCGCATTTTAAAATTGTATGCATTGCCCAGATTTTTAATGAAATAAGAAGAGAAAATTTAGAAAGATATGTAAAATACTTGCTCCCGGTTGTGGATGGTCTGGTGGTTTATGATGACGGCAGCACAGATGGCAGCTATGAATATCTGCTCGATAAAGCCATATTTGTCCTTAAAGGAGGCGAGAATGATTTTGCGAATGAAATAAATCATAAAAAAGTTCTGCTCGAAAAAGCGCTTGAATTGAATCCCGATTTTGTTCTGTGGCTTGATGCCGATGAAGTGCTGACGGCAAATGCAGCAGTAGAACTTCAGCGGTTATGCGGTTTTATGACGGAAAACGAAATTGATGGAATGAGTTTTCACGAAATTAATTTGTGGCGAAGCAATAGCTGGCAGAGAATGGATAACGCTTACAACGACGGCTGGTTTGTCCGGCTTTGGAGAGTAACACCAAATTTAAAATTTCAAACTCAGGACGCCGGCCTGCATCAGCAGCAATATCCGCAAAGTATAAAAAACATATATAAGACAGATAAAGTCGGTGTCATTCACTATGGCTTTGCATCAGATAAATCCTTGGCATTTAAATATTTGGTGTATCGTGCACATGGTCAGGCCGGGTGGGCTTTAGAACGGCTTCTAGATGAAAAAACTCTCCAGTTACAAAAAGTGTCAAAGGAAATTTTCCCTGCAGGACTTTATGTGGATGATCCACGGCCGGAGAAGCGTTCATTCGAAAACGCGGCAGCAAGCCTGGAAGTGTTCAAAGCGGAAGTATTTAAACCTCGTGTTTCTGTTATATGCATGATCTACAAAAGCATTGAATGGCTGGAATTTGTGTACAAACAGGTTTTGAAGTACACTAATCTGAAGGATAAAGAATTTTTCTTTGTCGCAAATGATGCTTCCGAAGAGGTGCTTAAATATTTGGATGAAAATTACATTCCCCATTATATGTGGAATAATTCGGATGAACAGCGAAAGGAATGGTACATTAATAATGTTTACAGAGCTTGGAACTTTGGAGCCGAAAAAGCAGCCGGAGATTATCTTCTTTTCATCAACAGCGATATGGGTTTTACGCCCGATTGGTTCGAAAATCTTTTCAGCAAACTTGACGGATCCAACTGTATCGCTTCACGCTTGGTCGAAAGCGGAAAAATGCTTTCTGGTAAATATGGAGTAAGCCAGAACTTTGGACGATCTGTGATCGATTATAATGAAGAAGGATTTGTCCAATTCGCAAAATCAATTTCGGAAGAAACTTTGAACGATGGCGGCTTATTCATGCCCCTTCTCATAAAGAAAGATCATTTTATCTCAGTCGGAGGCTATCCGGAAGGAAATGTTGTTCCCGATACAAATCTTTTTGATCCTCAAATTGCCAAACAAGGTGAACCATGCGTAAGCGGCGATGTCGTTCTTATGCAGAGACTGGCGGCAAACGGAATTTCCCACAAAACGGCATTTGATAGCCTTGTCTATCATTTCCAGTGCGGCGAGATGGATTCAAAAGGAGATTTCTTTAATCCCGGGAAAACCAATCGAGTCGTAATTGCCAATGATTATCTGCTGGGAAGAATGGGAGAAAAAACAATGTGGGGATTTCTCCTTGAGGGTCTTCCTAATTCGGCAGCCGTAGATATGGATATTTTGGGAAGCACCGATAATTTTACAGAGAACGCGTCAAATTATATCTTTAAAAATTTTCCGGAATCTTCAATCGTTATTCAGAACGCAACATTTATAGACCTGCTTAATCCGGAAAGGTTCACTATCTCTTATCTGCAGGATAATTTAAGGGCGATGGGAAGAAAATCCTATCAGCAGGAAGCGAACCTAAAACATTCGAATATACTGGTTACGAATTCTAAATTGACGGCACTTTCATATCCGGAATATAATTTTGAAATTATTCCTATCGGAGTGGACGACAAATTGTTCCACCCCATGGATAAAAAATCTTTAAGTGCTGAATTTAAATTCCCCGATGCTAGAACAGGAATCTTTGTCGGCGATTTCAGCGAGACTAAAGGATGGCTGAAGGTCAAAGAGGTAATCGATAATCATCCTGAAATATTCTGGATACTTGTTTCAAAAGATAATCATGAATATGAAGCAAAAAATTGCAAAACGTTCAACCGCATCGGTCAGGACCTACTTGCCAAACTTTTGAATTGCGCCGACTTTTTTATCCTTGGTTCACCGGTTGAAACCCAATGTCTTGCAGCAATAGAAGCATGTTTATGCGGACTGCCAATTATAATGAGAAATACAGGAATCTTCGCGGATTTTAATGAGGAAGAAAAAAATCGCGTGGGTGTATTCGGCGAGGATTTTGAAAATGCGTTGACTTTGATCTCGGAAAGAAAATTCTTTCCGAGAGAGATGATGTTTGAAAAGGGATTTACTATTGGCGGAATGGTGGAAAAATGGAAATCCCTTCTCCATAAAGCAAGAATTCAGCAGTTTGGCAGGACTAAACAATCTTCTGAGGATAAACCCCCATTCTTTACCGTCGTAGTTCCTACTTACAATCAAGCGCAGTATTTAGGAGAAGCATTAGACAGTCTGCGGTCTCAGACATTTCAGAATTGGGAAGCCATTGTTGTGAATGACGGAAGCACGGATGAAACCCGCTCTGTGATGGATAAATATAAGGCATTGGACAAACGATTTAAATTTTTCGACAAGGAGAACGGTGGCGTTTCATCGGCTCTTAATGTCGGCATTAAAAACGCGAGCGGTGAATGGCTCTGCTGGCTTTCATCAGACGACTGGTTTGAAGTTGACAAACTCGAGGTACATTACAACGCCATTAAAGAAAATCCTGATATAAAATTTTTCCGCTCTCATTGGTCTCTTTTCTACGAAGAGACTCAGAAAAAATTGGAAACAGGCGTCTGGCTCCCGGAACCGAAACCCGAATTCCAAGTACTTAGCTACTTTATTACTAATTACAATCACGGAAACTCAATCGCGATACATAGATCTGTCTTTGAAACTGTGGGCTTTTTTAACGAGACTATGCGGCAGGGACAGGATTTTGATATGTGGCTCAGAATTTCATCTAAGTATGAATCGGTTTTCATTAATAAAAGAACATGCGTAACAAGAATCCATAAAGGTCAAACAACAAATTCATTTTTTGAAGGGGGCATTTTAGATTCAACCAGAGCTTTAATTGACTTCTTAAACGAAAATAGGTTCGAGGCTCTCTTTCCGCTTATGGATTTGTCAATAACTGAAAATGCATTTAAAGCGGTGGCGGAAATACTATCTGTTTCTGTCAAAAGCGATTCGTTTCTCTATAAGTGCGGCTATGCGTCTGCATTGGTGGACAGAATGCGAGACTGGATGTTCAGAACGCTTCCGCAGGCATTCAGAAAAAATTTAATCGTACAATGGAAGAGAAAAACAGAGGGAATATTTGATCTTCCATTGGAAAATAATCTTAAAAATGTTCTCAACAGAGTCTATGACGAGGAAAAATATAGTTATGAAAAATACGACTTTGTACAGGGTATTGTTGATTATATAAATCAGTTATTGGAAACGGGAGATCAAAAGACGGCTTCTGCACTGGAAGTTTATCTTTCAAAAATCGCCCATCTGTATAAAAATAAAAACGGAAATGATTATTTGCCCGTTCTTGCGGGATATCCTGCAAATAAAAAATATGTGCAGCTTGCACCAGTTCAAATACTCTCCTGGTCTGTAAATCCGCACCCCCTATCTGTTAATAAAATTATTCACGATCTTAGATTTAAGTGCAACGAATGCGGAACCGTATCAAAATTAAAAATTGAATACCAGTACATGCCGGAGCAGTACAGCGAAGGATTTATCTGCCCGGAATGTAAAGCGGGATATTTCTTCACCGATAAAAACTTTGATAAAGACTTGATTCAATTTCATAAAACCAGAGTAAAATCCGTTTCAAATAAAAGCAGCCAATCTCCAAAAGTTGCCTTCCTGATGAGGGATACTGCAACCGTGGGCGGGGGAAATAAAATAGTATTTAAATATATGGAATGGCTGAAAAACTTAGGGTGTGAAGTAATTATATTTTCGTACAGTCCAAAACCTGATTGGATTAAACTTGACTATCTGTACAATAAGATTGATGACGAAACAAAAATTAATTCGGAAGAATTAGATTTAGTAATAGCGGTAAGCATATTTGATGTTGTTAAATTATTAAATGATGTGCCGCTGAATAAAATTGTGCATCTCTGCCAGGGATACGAAGGTTATCATTACGGAAATGAGTATTCAAGCGTACTTTCCGACAAGCATATTCTCACTAAACTTCACGCGGTGCCCGTAAAAAACGTGGTCGTTTCTCAACATTTAGTGGATCTTTTTAACCAAAAATTCAATCGCAGGGTAGAATATGTTCCTAATGGAATAGACCATCGTATTTTTTCAGCAGAAGAAATTGAGAAACCGAGAGAAAAAGCAATCTTGTTTATCGGAAACATATTCCATTCACTAAAAGGATTTATCTTTTTGGTAAGTGCACTTAAAGCAATTCAAAATTCGACAGAAAGAATAGATGAACTCAAACTATACATTGCAATGGGAAGTAATCTTCACGAAAAAGACTCGGCTAAAGTTCAGCTCGAAAAAGATACCGGCTGCAAAGTTGAGCTTAAATTCAAACTCTCCGCAGAAGAAATTTCGGTACTGATGAAAAAAGTCAGTCTTGTGGTGTGTACTTCATGGTATGAAGGATTTTCACTCCCGCTTGTGGAAGCAATGGCTTGCGGAACGCCGGTGATTACGACAAATAATATGGGTGCCGAAAGTTTCTGTGTAAATAATTTTAATAGTTATGTGGTACGCTATGGCGATCTGCGGACTTTAACAGACAGGATTCTTGAAATAATTAATAACCGGTCTAGGATTTCAGGACTGCTGTTTAATGCCAGAAAAACAGCACTCGAATATTCTGACTATAACTCTGTCCAAAATTTCACAAAATCATTTCAGAAGTTGCTGAAAACCAAATTCGAAAACGGCAAAGTTGAGAGTCTTCTGGATCTGTACAAATCCCATGGAAAATTAAAAAACGAAAATATTTTGCCTGCTTCTTCGCGCGCAACTTTGATTATACCAGTGCACAATCAGTTGAAAAACACAAAAGAATGCCTCAAGAGTTTATCAGAAACTTTAAGTGAAAAGATTAAACTGGTTATTATAGACAACGCCAGCACGGATGGCACAGCCAAATTCCTAGAATCCGTAAATGATAAATATTTCGATATACAGATAATAACCAATCAAACTAATCTCGGTTTCCCAAAAGCCGTTAATCAGGGATTATGCCTGGCAGAGAGCGATTATGCAGTTGTGGCTAACAATGATATAGTGTTCTCAAGCGGATGGCTTGAAAAAATGATTAACACCGCAGAATCAGAAACTGCAATCGGAATAGTGGGTACACTTTCAAATCTGGCTAACGGTGAGCAGAAAGATTCATCTGCAAAGTACAAATCTGTAAATGAAATGAATAAACATTCTGAGAAGATTGCCAGGGATAATAAAACCAGGTATTCAGAAACTAATCGTGTGGATTTTATATGCACGCTTATTAAAAAGAACCTGCTGGAAAATATTGGAGGTTTGGATGATCTCTTTTCACCCGGCAATTACGATGATGATGATTATTGTTTGAGAGCTAAGATTGCCGGTTATAAAATTGTAATTGCAATGGATGTATTTATTCATCATTACGGATCAGTAACGTTTTTCGCGGATTCAAGTCTTAATTTGAGCGAACTTTACAAAAGTAATCTCAATAAATTTATGCAGAAATGGGGAGCTCCTCCGGAAGCTTTATATCCGCATGTCTCCAAGCTGAGTGATATGCCAACTTATTCTTCGTTGAAAATAAAGAATCCTGTAAACTATGTTAATAGAGCTAAAAGATATCTGGTAAGTAAAGAATACAATATGGCTCTTGAATCATTAAACGAAGCGCTGGCCGTTTATTCTCCGGATGCTGACAAGAACCCAATCAGCTATACTGATCTTCTTGAATTAGCCGGAAATACGGCATTGCTTGCTGGTGACTACGAGACAGCAAAAAAATACTTCGAAGAGGAATTAAATCTGATGCCAAATTCTTCTTCCGCCTGCGTAGGATTGGCGGAAGTTTTCACTGCTTACGGATATTTTGAGAATGCAAAAGTTATGCTTGAATGGGGCGTTAAAAATGATCCTCTGAATTCTGCGGCGGCAGAAAAACTTGAATTGGTTGAAAAATTGCTTATGGACGAAAAACCGGCCGGACTTGATTCCCCCATGAAAAATGATGTAAGCGATCTCGTTTCAATTATCATCCGATCTCAAAACTTGATTAAAGAAAACAAAGTTGAGGAAGCTTTATTAATATTGGAACAGAATGAAGAAAAACTTTACACGTTGCTTTCTGAAAATAAAGAAGTGCCCATAGCCCCGGATTATTTTAATACGCTTGGGTTCCTGCATTTAAAATCTGGCAATTCTGAAAAAGCGCATCCTTATTTTGAAATGGCGCTCAACCTAGATTCCTCTTCGTCGGAAGCTTGCGTGGGTCTTGGCGAAGTTTTCTTTATGAATGATAAAAATGAAGAGGCAAAGACAATGCTTGAATGGGGGATTAAAAATAATCCGCAAAATAGTGCTGCAACCCAACTGCTTTGCCATGTGAATACTTTGCTGGGTTTTGAAAAAAATCACAATTCGCTTATTTGAGGTTCCAATTGCCACGGCTAACTCTTGCAATGATTGTCAAAAATGAGGAAAGATATCTTGACGCGTGTTTGGCATCTGTGAAGGATCTGGTCGACGAAATAGTTGTTGTCGATACCGGCTCGACAGATAAAACGGTGAATATTGCGGAAAATTTCGGCGCAAAAATATTTCGTTTCGAATGGATTAATGATTTTTCAGCAGCAAGAAATTTTGCGCTTAAAAATTCAACCGGAGAATGGATACTCTATCTCGATGCGGATGAACGTCTCGATCCAGCTTCCATAAATGAGATTAAAATAATATCAACTTCCCGCCAGAAAGCCGCTTACTACTGTACAGTCAAAAGTTTAGACCGTTCAGAAGGGCGCGATAACTCAATGCGTTATTTACGTCTTTTTAAAAATGAAAACGGAATTGAATTCAGGGGAAAAGTTCATGAGCAAATTTCATATTCGCTCATTGAGAATAATTATAAAATATTCCAATCCTTGATATCTATAATTCATGTCGGATATAATATTTCACCGGATGAGAAAAAAAATAAGGCCAGGCGCAATCTTTTTCTTCTCACTGAAGAATATTCTAAATCAAAAACGGATTACGGCGCCTATCAATTGGCAAATACTTATGCTGTGCTGAATGAAGCCGAACAGGCAATCAGATATTTTTTAATTGCCGCAAATTCGGTTAATCTGGCAAAAAACTTAAAAGCGGATTCATTCTGCTCGCTCGCCTTGATCCATCATAAAAATAATGAGACTCAAAAAGCGGAAGAATATCTGCTGAAATCGGTACAATTAAACGATAAGCAGCCGTTTGCATGTCTTCTAGGTGCAAAAATTTCACTGATGGGAAACAAGCTTACTGAAGCCGAGCAGTTTTGCAGACAGTCCTTTGATCTGTCGGTAATATCAGACCGACTCGCAATGCAAAATGAGGTGCTGAGCAGGGTAGAACCAGAAGAGGTAATCTATTTTGGAATGTCCCTCGCAATGCTTAACAGGAATCTGAATAATATTCAATTTTATCTTTCGCAGTTGATAAAATTATTTGGGGAAAGCTATTCCGGCGAGGCAGATCTGCGAACAGCTGTGCTTCAAAAATTATTTGAATCAAAAAACATGAACAATGAAGAGACCGAATGCTTTGAAGCGATGGTGAATGATCATAATATAAATTTATTTGTCTCTTTAATTGCAAACAATAAAGATTTTAGATACAAAAAAGATTTATTAGTTCGGCTACACAAAAAGTATTCCGAGAATAAAGATGTAATAAAAATGCTTGCCGTAAATCTGGATGAAGAGGGAAAAACAATTGAGGCAATAGAGCTGCTTGAAAAAAGTGAAGATGAAAACGATCCCGGCGTGATGCTTTATCTTCTCTCATTCTATGTAAAAGCAGAAATGCCGGAGAAGACGAGAAATATTTTGTCCCGGATTTCGAGCAATAAAGACTTAAATAGTGATACAAAACAAAAGTTGGAATCAATTAAATCAGTTCTTCCGCCAGAATACCTTAATTTAGCCTGAAAATTCAGGCTCTTAAATATTAAACTTTTCAAAACCCTCTTCGATAATAATCTAGAGAACAAAATATTCTCGAAAATAGTCAAGCAAGGATGCTTGAATAATTAATAACAAATCACATGGAGGTAGTTATGTCATTTTCAGTAAACACAAATCTCGGCGCTTTGGAAGCGTACAATGCGTTAGCAAAAGTTAATGCTGGAACGCAGAAAGCACAACTTCGTTTAGCTACAATGAAAAGAATCAATTCAGTAGCAGACGATACATCTGGTTATACCGTTGGTAAACAGATCGAAGCTCAGACTTTGCAGCAGAAAGCTCAGCTGAACAACATCTCTTCAGCTAAGAACTATTTGTCAACTGCAGAATCCGCTCTTCAGCAGATTACCGATAAGTTAAATCAGATAGTTGGAAAACAGATTGATGCAGCTGATCCGTTGAAATCTTCTGCAAGCATAGCAAAAGATATTCGTACTTTAGCTTCTGAAATCAGTTCAATTTTAGCTAACACCAACATTAACGGTGCGCAGTTATTGGCCAGCACAGACGGTTCGACTGCAGTAAGCAGCCCTACATTCAACGTTAGCGGCGCTTCTTTCACAGTTGACTTTGCAAGCGCTTCATATTTGGGCTCTTCAACTCTTGCAACCGCAGTTGGTACAACTAACTTACAAAGCACAGGTGATGCTCAAGTTATTGCATTTGATACAACTACTGTTGCGGCAAATGTACGTAGCGCTCTCGGAAGAATCGGTAACTTGACTCAAACACTCGATTCCAGAGCTGAATATCTTACAGCAGCAATTGCAAACAACACAGCTACCATCAGCAACATATTTGATGCTGACATGGCTGCAGAACAATTGAATGCTACAAAAGGTCAGATCGGAGGCCAGATTGCAACCGCAATGCTTTCGCAGATGAACTCAGCTCCACAGCAGCTCTTATCACTCTTCCGTTAATCGGGATTTTGAAGCCCTCCCGCTCCAGCGGGAGGGATTTTTTTTAATTAAAAACGGTTTGATCTTATGAATGGAATGGCAACAGCAACAGCAAATAGAAGATTGAATCAATACCTTGCTAACGATATCCGGGGCGCATCTCCGGAACAATTAATAATGAAGGTCTACGATTTTGCAATATTAAATTGCAAGCGCCAGGAAATGTTAAAAACTAATGAAGCTTTGCAGGTTTTAATTACATCATTGAATTTCGAAAATGAAGCGGCTAGAGAAATTTCAGTAGGTCTGTTTAGACTTTATCAGTATTGCCAGGATCAGATGAGAAAGAAAAATTATAAAGAAGTGGAAAAAATATTGACCGAACTGAAAAGCACGTGGACGGCCGCTCTTCAAAATAGGGAATAGTTATGGCATATGATCTGTTAACAACTTCCGGAATTAATAGCCTAGTAAGTTCTTTTCAGACAAGCCAGCAGTCTAAGCTTATTTCTCCTCTTACTACAAAGAGGACATACTACCAAAATCTCAATACTGCTTATTCATTACTAAGCGGCAAACTGTCTTCGCTGAATTCTATCCTGTCAGACATGATGCTGGAGGGAACATCTTCCGTATTAGCCGCAAAAAAAGGGATCTCTTCAAACAGCAGCTTTGTTGATATTGCTGCTCAGAGCACCGCAAATGCAGGCTCTTCCTCTATTCGAGTCGATCAGCTTGCTCAGGCGGATTTAGTTCTTTCACCAGATCCTGTATCTACCGATGCTAATGCTACAATCACAACGGCAGGAACACATAGTTTTGTGCTTACAACGGGTGATGGTTCCGGCGGCACTTTCACTAGCAAGGTCTCCGTAACGTTTGATACGTCAGATTTTACTGCAGGAGCGATTTCGAATCAAAGTGTTATGACGAAAATTCAATCTGCTCTAAATTCCAATCAGGCAGTAGTTTCTTCCAACTCGCTTTCCGGAAGCACACTAAGTTCCGGGTCGTTTTCCCTTAACCTCAACGGCACCACTACTACAATTAATTATACAGCTGATACATACAGTAATGTAATGGACAGCATTATAACCCAGATCAATAATTTGAGCGGTGTTTCTGCAACAAAGGTTGTAAATGGCGCAAACACTCAACTGAAGATCACGGTAACAGATTCATCAAAATATATTTCCATCAGCGGAGATACGGGCTCTCTGGTATCTGAACTTGGAATTGCGACTACAAAACTTAAAGGAGCATCCGGATTAGTTACCGCTTCTACATTTTCTCCAACAACCTCTACATCTCAGTTATCAATCGCATCGAAACTCTCGGGCTATGATAATAGAATTTTGTCACTTACAGATGATGTAGGATCGAACGCGCTTGCCTCTGTAGGCTTGAACCTAGGCGGCGCAAGAACATCCTTTGTGCAGAATGCGGGATTGGATACGGCGGGATATGTTTACGCTACTTCCGCTTTGAATTCAAAATTCACATTTAACAGTCTGAGTCTTGAGCGGAATTCGAATACAATCACAGATCTGATTCCCGGCGGAACAATTTCTCTTAAATCTGTAATGCAGGTAACAGACCCTACAGTTAATTTAACAGTAAGCAGCGATACCGCAAGCGTTAAAGCCAAGATCCAGGATTTTATTACAAAATTCAACGATGTGTATACCAACATCAAAAGTCAGTCTTCCACCACAAAAACGGGAAGGGGAATTTTTGTCGGCGATACAAACGCCTCTTCACTTTTGAGCGTTCTAAGTTCTGTGCCTAACAGTGCGGTTGCTGGAATCTCAACTTCCCAACTGAATTCTCTTTCGAAGATAGGAATCACTTTTGATTCAACGTCGGGATTAAGCATTTCCAGTTCAAGTCAGTTAGACAACGCTATTGCAAATAATAACGATCAGGTTATAGCGCTTTTTAATTCGACAAACGGTATAGCTACAACTCTTTATAACAGGTTGTCTTCATACGTGGGAACGAACGGATATCTGACGAAAGCGCAGACCGGTTTTAATACATCCATCAATACGATCAACGATAATATAACTTCTGCCCAGTCAAGAATAGATAAGAGCGCAACTTTGATGAGGAATCAATATCTGAAGATGCAGATGCAGCTTTCGGATTTGCTCAACATGCAGTCATATTTTTCAACTAATTCAAGCTTCTTTAGTCAATGAATGATTTAGATAAAAAAGCACACAAAATCCGTCATTTGCTGAACGAATTATCTTCGGATTTTGATTTGTTAAATTTTGAATCTTTTGATTCATTATTCCCTTCAATTACGGGGAAAATTAAAGAAGTTCACAGGCTCAGAGCCGAATTGAAGAATCAATATGACCTGGAAACGCTCCAAAAGTACGAAAATGACCTGTTTCAGGCGGCTAAACTAATTGAAAGAAAGTTCGATAATATTATAGAGATATTCACCAGAGAGGAAAAAAGGCTTCAAAAAGAGCTTTTCGGCTTCGTTGGTGGAAGAAAAATCACAAATTATCTGAGGTATTAAGTGGAAATCAAAGGCGTTTCAAACGGTCCGTTCTTTCTCAACAAAACAAAGAACAATAAACCTGAAGCGGTTCAACAGCAGGATGCTAAAGATAAGATTGAAATCTCCTCCGAAGCCAGAGATATGGCTAAAGTTGAGTTGAGCGCAGACCGCCTGGAAGAGATCCGCGAGCGTATCAATTCTAAATTCTACGACTCTGAAGAAGTTTTAAATAAAGTGGCGGATAAAGTCCTATCGGAAATTAAAAAATAAGTATTATCTTACCGCCCATCTTTTTGTCTATCTTGTTGCCGGGTTATGGAAAATTTCTATAAAGTATTAGTTGTAGACGACGAGGAATTGGCTCAGGACTTTTTAAAGTATTTTCTCTCCAAGAAATATGAAGTTCATACCTGCGGAAATGTCAATTCCTTCTATCAAGCCATCGAAAAAAATGATTTCGACCTTTTTCTTATGGACATCTCTTTAAAAGACCGCAAAGACGGAATTGATCTTACGCGCGAACTGAAGAGCATGGAAAAATATAAAGACACTCCCATTTTTATCCTCTCCGCTTTTAACACCAACAAAGAGAGAACAAATTCTTTTCAGGCGGGGGCTCAGGAATTTTTGCCCAAACCGGTTGACGGAAAAATTCTTCTGAATCTGATAAACCTGGCACTTGTAAAGTCTGATCACGCAGCAACCTGAATGGCTTTATAAAATCAAATCTCTTTTGTGACAGAAAAATTTTCAATCTATGATCTAACGTTTTGGACGGGAACATTTACTTCTTCCCTCTCTTCGTTTATTGCCTTCATCGCTTCTTTTAAAACGCCAAGCGAACGCTGACTTAGCAGATCGATTTTTATGAGACCGAGCTCTTCGATCGGATGCATGTCCGGCTGAGTGATTATCAATCCCAATCCCTTGTTCTTTGCAAACTCCAGCGCCACATAGTCCGTTATTTTTGAACGCGTGATTACAATTCCGCTCGGATGAATGCTCAAATGGCGCGGATAGCCGGCGAGCTTGGCCGCAATTCTAACAATTGACTTCCACGGCTCATCCTGAAAATTTAATGATCTTGTCTCCGGAAATTTTTCCGCTATATCGGGAAGATTTTTTGCGCTTGTCCACGGAATGAATTTGCTGTAGCGGGAAATCTCGGAATCGGGTATGCCGAAAACTTTTGCCACTTCCCTGAATGCAGATCTTGCCCTGAACGTAACCGTCGTTGAGATCATCGCCACTTTATCATATCCGTACCGGTCGAATACATATTTAATTATTTCGTCCCGTTCCTTCCATGAAAAATCGAGATCCACATCGGGCGGAGAAGTTCTTCCGCGGTTAAGAAATCTTTCGAAATATAAATTCTGTTCCAGCGGATCCACCTCGGTAAAGCCGAGGCAGTAAGAAACAAGACTGTTTGCGGCGGAACCCCGTCCTATATGAAGCATGCCGCGGTTCTTGGCTTCGCGCACCAGATCCCACACGATCAAAAAATAATCGCTGAACCCCAGCTCGTCGATTACTTCCAGTTCATACTGAAGCCGCTTTATTCCTGCGTCGGTAATGGGCCGGTATCGTTTTGAAAGCCCCTCGAAACTTATCTTCCATAAAAATGAAAACGCGCTCTCCTCCTTTGGAAGAGGGAATTGCGGAAATTTGTATCCTCCCAGTTTCAAATCCACATTACACGCTTGGGCAATCCTGTCGGCGTTCCAGAGTGCTTCCGGCAGCGATCTCCATTTCTTCGAAAACTCTTCCGGCGTCTTCAAATAAAATTCCTCGTCCGCCAGAGAACCGGGGGGCAGATTTTCGACCGTGGTGTTAAGATGAATTGCCGTTACAACTTTATGAAGAAGAAAATCATCAGGCGTTAAAAAATACGCGGGATGAGAGGCAACCACCTGCAGTTTCTTCTCTTTTGCAAATTCAAAAAGCTCCTTTGTTCTTTTTTTTGTCTTTGCAGTTGAAACAAGCTCCACAAATAAATTCTGCCGCAGCGCCAGATCAATTTTAACCGCGCGCAGAAGATCTATGGAAGATGTGATCACAAAAAGATCGTTCAGATGCCCCGATAAAAATTCGGTTAAAGAAAAATCCTCTTTCAGTTTTCTTGTGGTTATTAACCTGCACAGGTGCGCGTATCCTTCGTTGTTCTTTGCGATAAAAACGGCTGAAAGATTTTTTTCTTTCGGATCGTCGATGAACGCGCCGAGAACCGGTTTTATGTTATGCTCTCCGCATATCCGTGCAAACTGGATCAGTCCGTACATTGCGTTCGTATCCGTAAGCGCGGCGTAAGCGCTACCGGATCTTTTTGCGAAGGAGACAAGTTCTTCAATTGGAATAGTTCCTTCCAGCAAAGAATAATTTGAGTGCGCGTGAAGTGTGAACATGTTATTCTATTCCGCTCTTTCCTATCTGAATTGAAGAGAAACCGTATTTGTCCCGTATCTTCATTACGGCGCGCAGCATTCTTTTTCTTATCAGCTCTTCATCGTCGAATAAAAATTCCTGCTCAAAAAAATGATTCAGTTTGGTCAGATGAATTCCTATCAGGCGTATTCCCACTCTGCGCGTGTAAGCATTGCGGAAAAGGGAACGCGCCGTTTCAAAAATAATTTTATCATCGTCCGTGGGATGCGTAAGCGTTTTGGCTCTCGTTATCGTTTCGAAATCAGAGTAGCGGAGCTTTATGGAGATTGTCTGCGCCTGCCATTCCTCGTTCCGCAAAAGCTGCCCCACTTTTCCCGTAAGTTCAAATAAATAATTTTCAATCTCATGCTTGCTTACTTTATCTTCGTCGAAAGTCGTTTCCTTGGAGACGCTTTTTCTCTCCTGCTCCGAATATAAAATATCATTCCCGTGCCCGTTCGCTTTCTCCCAGAGATCGGTCCCGAATTTTCCGAGCAGGGTTGATAAATAATCCGGGGATGATTCCGCTAAATCTCCTATCGTTCTGAATCCTCTTGCGCGCAGAATGGGAAAAGTTTTTTTTCCCACTCCGGGAATTCTTTCTATCTGCAGCGGGGACAAAAATTCTTTCTCCTTTCCCGGCTCCACATAAGTTATCCCTTTCGGTTTTTTAAAATCGGACGCGATCTTCGCAATCGTTTTATTGCTCGCGATTCCTATCGAGCAGGGGAGAAGGAGTTTATCGGCAATCTCTTTCTGAAGCGCCGCGGCAAAATCCGGAGCGCTGCCGTAAATATCTTCGCATCCCGTAAAGTCGATATAAAATTCATCTACCGATGCCTGCTGAACCACGGGAAGCTTTTTCTCCAGAAGATTTTTTACGGCGTTTGAGTAGCGCACGTATTCTTTGTAATGACCGTGAAGATAAATTCCGTGGGGACACAATTTAAACGCATTGCGTATCGGCATTGCCGAATGGAGCCCGAATTTTCTGGCTTCGTAACTGCATGCGGCAACAACGCCCCGCCCGTGCGGATCGCCTCCTACAATTACCGGCTTTCCTTCCAATGAGGGATCCAGAATCCGTTCCACCGAAACAAAAAAGGCGTCCATATCAAGATGAAATATGGTTTTCATGCTAAAATCGCGTTTTTAAACAAATTTTTAAGGTTGCAAATCTCTTTTTCAATTGATATAATAATAGTGAACAAATTTTCACTATTATTAATATGAAAAATCCTCCTCTTATAAGCAAGTCAGTTCTGCTGGAAATGTCTTCTTACCGCCTGCCGGCGGCAAAAGATTTTGCAAGAATCTTTGACGCGGTCCCGAGAAAGATTAAAAAAAATGGATTCGATCTGTTCGATTATAAAAAAGTATTCGACGACCCTTCCACAAAAAAAATTATACGGGAAGGGGAAACAATCGGCTGCTTTTATATTGAAAGTCCCGGCATGCGCTCGCTTCTGAAAAAACTTAACTGCGATACATTCGAAATGCTCACCGCGGCTTCTTCCGTTATACGTCCCGGCGTTGCGGAAAGCGGAATGATGCAGGAATTTATTGCGCGCCACAAAGATCCCAAAAGAAGAAAATATCTTATTCCCGAGATGGAAAAAATTCTTGGCGAGACTTACGGAGTGATGATCTATCAGGAAGATGTGATTAAAGTGGCGCATCATGTTGTGGGATTAACGCTCGAAGAATCCGATCTTCTGCGGCGGGCGATGAGCGGAAAGATGCGTTCCCATAAAGCGATGAATCTTATAACGGATAAATTTTTTCTCTGCTGCGGAGAAAAAGGATATTCAAAACCGGTCGCGCAAAATTTATGGAAGCAGATAGAATCTTTTGCTGGATACGCGTTCTGCAAAGCGCACAGCGCTTCCTTTGCGCTTCTCTCTTTTCAGGTGGCATATTTGAAAGCGCACTATCCCGCGGAATTTATGGCGGCTGTCTTGAGCAACGGCGGCGGATATTATTCCCCCGCGGTTTATATAAGCGAGTCTAAACGGCTCGGAATAAAAATTCTTCTCCCTTCAATTAACGAAAGCCGTTATGAATACAGAGGAAAAGAGAGGGAAATTAGAATCGGTTTTACGGCTGTTAAAAATTTGGAAAAAGAGAGCGCGGAATTAATTATCAAAGAGAGGGAAGAGAACGGAAGATTTGTCTCACTGGCGGATTTTATCGTAAGAACAAAAATAGGAATCGAACGCACGGAGGAGCTGATTAAATGCGGAGCTATGGACTGCCTCAATGCAACAAGGCCCACTCTTCTGCGCCATCTCGATATCTATTTCAAACACAAAAAACTGCTCGATGAAAATTCGTCCGACCTGTTTGTGAACGAGTCTATTAAATTGGAAAAAGAAACTGTCACGGAGAGGGAATTCAGTGTGGAAGAAAGATGCATGTATGAGTATGAATATTTCGGCTACATGGTCTCTCGTCATCCGCTCCATTTTTTTGAAGACGAAATCAATTCGTCCGGAATAATAAATGCGTCGCAGATGCGCGGTTATCACAACAGGAATGTAAAGATGATCGGCTGGTACATGACGTCAAAGAGAATTAAAACAAGCAAAGGGGAGATAATGAAATTTCTTTCGCTCGAGGATCTCACCGGAACGTTCGAAGCAGTCCTCTTTCCCAAATCTTACGCGCTTTACGCCGAACTTACAATGTCTATGGGACCCTATTTAATAGAGGGAAAAGTGGATGCCTCGGAAACCAACAATATAATAGTAGATAAACTTTCCGTTCTTACTGCGGAGACGGCAAAAGCAATCACTCAAAAAGACCGCACTGATGTAAATTTCTTTGGCGAAGTTGAAAAACCGGCAAGCTATGAGGAGGTGCTTCTTGTTAATGCGCTTGGAAAAGATAAATTGATGAAGGCGTACTTGTAGCAAACGGGAAATAGAATATTTGTTCAACGTGCAAGGTACAATGTTCAAAGTTGCTCTAACCTTGAACCTCGCACTTTGAACCTTGAACATGAATAAGTAACTAGTAACAAGTGACGCGTGACGCGCGCGGTTGAGGCGATGGGAAAACCGAAACTGTTGAAGCTCAGAAAAACTGAAGCTGTTGAAAAATTTAATTGTCCCTCGACTTCGCTCGGGAGAAATAACAAATGACCCATGACGAGTTGTAGAGACAATCTTCTATTATCCAGTATCCAGCAT
>JAKAMT010000030.1:19536-24612 GCA_021812705.1 Bacteroidota bacterium
AGTATCCAGACTACTTGCTAAAGAGTGATGTGTATCTCCGCTTCGACTTTTTATTTCCGACCGCCATTGAAAGCGCCTGCTTGGACCCCACAAGCACCATCATTCTGGATGCCCGCGTTACGGCAGTGTATAAAAGATTTCTCTGAAGCATGATATAATGCGCTGTTGTTAAAGGCATTATAACGCACGGATACTCGGAACCTTGCGATTTGTGAACCGTTACAGCGTAGGCGAGAGTAATGTCTTCCAGCTCAAGGAAATCATACTCGACTTTTTTACCGTTGAAAATCACTTCCACAATTTCTTCCTCGGTATCAATTCTGTTTATCAGTCCAATATCGCCGTTAAAAACATCTTTCTCGTAATTATTTTTCAGCTGCATAATCTTATCGCCGGTTTTATATTCTCTGCCGCCGCGTTTAAGAAGAATTTCATTTTTGTTAAGTGAATTTTGAAGAAGACGATTTAAGTTATCCGCGCCGGCATCCCCTTTGTACATAGGTGTAAGCACCTGAATATCTTTCATCGGATCGAAACCGTATTTTGCCGGAAGACGCTGCGAGGCAAGTTCAATTATCACGTCGGGGATTTTTGAATTGTCGGCTTCCTGTATAAAAAAGAAATCGGAATTCTCATTGTTCGTAATAAAAGGGAATTCCCCTTTGTTTATTTTATGAGCGTTCACAACTATCCGGCTCTCTTCCGCCTGCCGGAAAATTTTTGTGAGCATGACAGTCGGAATTTTTTCCGAACGGATCAGATCGTTCAGAACATTTCCGCATCCGACTGATGGAAGCTGATCTGCATCACCGACGAGAATTAAAGTTGTTCCGCTGTTTACCGCGCTGATCAAATTGTGCATCAGCATCGTATCTATCATGGAGATTTCGTCGATCACCAACAGATCGGTCTCGAGCGGGTTCTCTTCGCTGCGGGCAAAAAAACGGTCCTGCGGATTGTATTCAAGAAGCCGGTGAATTGTTCTGGCTTCCATTCCAATCACTTCGCTCATCCTTTTTGCCGCTCTTCCCGTCGGCGCCGCAAGCATAATTTTCTTTTCTAATTTTTTGTACGATTCAATGATTCCTTTCAGAGCAGTGGTTTTACCCGTACCGGGTCCGCCCGTTAAGATAAGAATCTTATGAAGAAGCGAATTTCTGATCGCTTCAAGCTGCTCATCCGAATAATATTTTTTATCGAAGCGGATAGATCTCATTTCTTTTTCGGTTATGACAGATGAACCTTCCAGCAAATATTCTATCTTCTGTTCAATATTTCTTTCTGCTTCGTAATAAAAATTGAGGTAAACATTTGCATTGCTGATCCTGATCTGGGCATTCTCTTCCATCTCCCGGAAGAGAAGAAGCGAATCCGACAGGTCGACATTTAAAATTTCAAAGCAGTTTTTTATCAGCTCCTGCATGGGAAGATAAACATGTCCATCAGACGCGGCTTCGTTCAAAACATAAATTATGCCCGATTTAATTCTGCGGGGATGATCCTCTGCAAACCCCGCGCTTCTTCCAATCGAGTCGGCGGTTTTAAATCCTATTCCTGATATATCGTAGGTAAGCTGATACGGATTATCTTGAACAATTTTAACTGAATCTTTTCCGTAAGTCCTGTAGATCTTCATTGCGTATGCTGGAGAAATGTCGTACGACTGCAGGAAGAGCATAATATCTTTAACCGCTTTCTGTTCTTCCCAGCTCTTTTTTATGAGATCGAGTTTTTTCTTTCCTATTCCTTCCACTTTAAGGAGCTTATCCATATCAGAATCAAGAACCTCGAAGGTGTTCTCTTTGAAAACGGAAACAATCTTTTCAGCGGTGGCGGGGCCGACTCCTTTTATAAGTCCTGAACCGAGATATTTTATTATTCCGTCCGGAGTGGTGGGATAGATAATGGAAAAAGATTCTATCTTGAACTGAACGCCGAAACGGGGATGCGTCTCATACTCACCGGTGAGCTGAAGTTTTTCTCCGGTCTTTATTTCCGGAAGCAGGCCGACCGCCTTAAGTCCGTTGCTGAGAGAAACAACGGAATAGCCGGTCTGTTCGCTTCTGAAAATATATCCTTCAAGAAAAGCTTCTATTGTCGTCATTGCCTGCGGATCTGTCCAGATTTTTGAAATGATTTATTACTGTTTAGAATGGAAGATCTTTGTCGTCATCTACCGGCTCTCGGGTATTTCCGCCGGAAGTTCTGAGTCTGTCATATTCACCGACCGCCATTCTGTTAAGTTCGTCTCTTAAATTTTTAGGGATTACAACAGTTTCTCTCCATTTGCCGTCCTTTCCTTTTTCGCTAGGAGCGCCGAGAAACAGTCCGGTTGGCCCCATAATTAATTTAAAGCCTTTTATAATAATGCCCTCATTAGTTTCAAGATCGACAAATGCTTTGGTGTTGCCGGCTGCGCCGTCGTAAATGAATAAGCGGGAGATAGTCATTAAATTTTCCTTATCTATTATAGTTGATGTTTATTAAGCGAGGCAAAGGTAAGGATTTTTTACGTGACGGAAAACCGGGGAGGCAATTATAAATGATAAATTAGAAATTATAAAATGCTGTTGAATTGTTGAAGCAAATGTAATCTGCAATCTGTTGAATCGTTGAATCGATGGAATATTTCGTAAGTATTTCAAAGCAGGTAATCGATTCAACAAGCAAATCATCTTGCGATTAGGTTCAACAATTCAACGGATTCGATTTTTTAGCCGCAGTTCAACTACATTCTATCACTTTTCATTCAATAATATTTGTTCAATGTGCAAGGTACAATGTTCAAAATTTCGCCAACCTTGAACCTCGCACATCTAACCTTGAACTTTTTTTTACAAAAACCCCGGCACCACGCACCAAGAACTACGAATAAGGAAAAAAGGTGTCAGGGCGAGTCCGCCGCGGTGGATCGAGCCCCAAGCACCAAATTAACCCGCACCGGGCAGTATTTGTTGTTCCCCCTGTTATGTCAGATCAGATAAAATAAATTATTTGGCAAAATCGACGGGAAGTGTAAAGCTGAATCGGCTTCCTTTGTTTACTTCGCTTTTAACGCTGAACTCTCCTCTGTTTTTCTCTACAAATTCTTTGCACAGAATAAGACCTAATCCCGTTCCCGTTTCTCCCCGCGTGCCCGGCATAGAAACCGCTTTATCTATTTTGAAAAGATTGTTCAATATCGCCGGTTCAATTCCAAGTCCGTTATCAACTACATGGACTTCCGCATAATTGCCGGCAAGGACAGAATGCAATTCCACTTTCCCATTATCGCGCGAATATTTTATTGCGTTGCTTATGAGGTTTCTTAATACAGTCTCAAGCATGTTTCTGTCTGCGGTTACTTCGGTGCTTCCGTCTATTTTATTAATGAGAGAGACATTCTTTAAAGAGGCGTTGTTCCCGAAGAGAGCCATGATACTTTCAGATATATCAAACAAATTTATCTTCTCCGGTGTGAATTCCATTTTACCCATCTGCTGTTTTGACCAGATTAACAGGTTATCCAGCAAAGCATAGGCTCTTTGCGAAGTGTTGAGCGCCCCCTTGATGAATGAAAGTTTTTCTTCTTGCGTAAAATCATCATATTCTTCAAGCAAAAGACTCAAAGCGCTGTTAATTGAATGGAACGGATTTTTAAGATCATGTGAAATTATTGAGAAGAAGAGATCCTTCGATCTGTTCAATTCTTCCAGCTCGTGCGTGAATTTTATGATCTCTTCGGAACTTCTCTTTCTTTCAATTGCAACGGCTATCTGTTCAGAAACGAAAGTAAGAAGCTGCATATCACGTTTGCTGTAAGCTTTTTTGTCTAAATAATCCTGAACGGCAATTACACCTATCGATTTATTATCGATAATTAAAGGTACACCGAGCCAGATTGCGGCAGGAGTGCCTATCAGCTCAACCTCTTTTTGTTCTCTGAGCTGAAGATCCATTTGAGAATCTATGAGACAGGCTTTTCCCAATCTCATTACATATTCCGTTAATCCTTTCCCCAATTTCTTCGGTTTATAGAAGGGATCGTATTCATCAACCATGTACGGAAAAGAGAGGAGTTCTGTCTTCTCATTGTAGAGGGCAATATAAAAATTCTTTGCGGGCATCAATGTGCCGATAACATCGTGAATTTTTTTATAAAGCGATTGTGAATCGAAGGTCTTTTGTGCCGCATCAGAAATTTCGTAAATCGCTTTCTGAAGCCGTTCGGATTTCATTCTCTGTGTTATATCCCTGAAACTCCAGACTCTTCCTACGGCCTGTCCCGCGTAAAGCTGCGGCTGAGAATATCGTTCAAAAACTCTTCCGTCATTGAATTCAATGAGATCAAAACTCATGTCATACGGATTGGCGTACAATTCATTTACTTTATCTAAAAATTTATCGGGATATTTTAATTGGCTTAAAACGAACTGCAATGTTTTTTCGTCGCTTTGGAGTGATAAAATTTCGCCCGGGATATTCCACATCTCTATGAATTTTTCGTTATGTCGTACAATTTCTCCGTTGTCGTTTACGACTAAAATTCCGTCTATGGTTGATTCAAGAGTGGTTTCCAACAGAGAGAGAGAGGATTCCAGCTCCTTCTCAATCATTTTCCTTTCTGTGATATCGGTAAATGAGGCAATGATTTTTCTCTGATCGGGGATAAAAGCAATAGAAATAAGCGCGTGTATAACAGACCCGTTTTTATGATAAAAACTGAATTCATAGCTGGTTGGTGCATCCTCAGGATTAATTAATCTTCTTCGGTTGTATTCCTTGAGCCTTTCAAGATCTTTATCTGTAATCTGTTCCGTCCAGCTGAGTCCTATAGCTTCTTCTTTTGTATATCCGCTCATTTTGCAATAAGCCTGATTGACCAAAGAAATTGTGGTATCAGCTTCTATTATTGCGATTGCCGCGGAATTATTTTCAAAAAAGATGCGGAATTTTTCTTCGTTTAAGCGTGACTCTTCGAGTGCAATTTTTTTCTCTGTTATATCAACAAAAGAGGCAATCATGCAGAGAGGATCGCCGGAAGGGGATTTAACAAGGTTGGCAAGCATCTGCACATGAAAAAGAGAGCCGTCTTTC
>JAKAMT010000031.1 GCA_021812705.1 Bacteroidota bacterium
ACAGCAACACTAAGAAGAGCGGCTAAGACGAACACAATAATATCTATTATTCTTTCAACTACTACGGTTCCTATTGCGGTAGTGCGTGAAATATTTTCCCATTTCCCAAAGAAAAGCCCGCGGTACACTTCACCCAGTCTTGGAATAATACAGCTTACTCCGTAGCTTATCATCACGGAACCGAACAGATTGAAAGTTGATACATCTTTTTTAACCGAATTTACAAAGTAGCGCCATCTCAGAGCACGCGCCAGGTGCGACGCAAAAAAAACTATTATGTACAGAAACACTGCCCAGAGAGAAGACTTTGCGATCAGCGAAAAAGATTCTGCCAGATCAATTCCCTTAAAAGCGAAAAACAGAAAAAGTATTGTAAGGATTACCGGGAATAAATAACCTGCAAGTTTTGTGAGCTGATTATTTGATTTACCTGAGGTCAATAATTTTTATTCCTTTAGGAGGATAAAATGTGAAGCGGGCTTCGGATACAGCCTGATTTATTTTATGATCGGAAAATTGGAAAAAGTATTTTACATCGCCGAGGTCGAGGACTTCCAATTTGGAAATAAGATCGTCCGGCGTGAGCCAGATTTTCACATACTTAAATTCCATATCCTGATCTTTCGGAGTAAGCAGCAGATATTCTTCTCTCGATGCTTCATCTTTTTCCAATTTAATTCTGCACAATGCCGGATAATCGAAAATGAAACGCTCCAGCGAAAAAGTTGTGGGATCATCCTTAAGCGTACTTATAACTACTCTATTAAATCTTTTATCATTATTCCAGATTGTTTCTCCGTCCGACACAATTACCTGATTTTTGAGCGTCACAATAAATTTATTTTTCCTTTGATAAATTATTGTGCCGGAACTCTTTCCCTGATCATGTCCGTCCGTGCCGAAGAAGTTCTGCGTGAAATTTGCGGTGAAATTTGAAATAGAATTGAACTTGTTTTGCAGTTTCTTAATCAGCTGATTTGCCGACTGCGGGTAAACGACCGACGCAGTTATAAAGAGGAGTAAAAAATATTTGGCTCGCATTTTATAATGATCTTAAAATAGTTTCTAATTGTTCTTCGCTTTCCACAATAACTTCTCTGGCTTTGCTTCCTTCGGATGCGCCGACAATGCCGGCCTGTTCAAGCTGATCTACAATTCTTGCGGCGCGTGAATATCCAAGTTTTAATCTTCTCTGGAGCAGAGAAACAGATCCCTGCTGATGCCTGACTATTACACGAGCCGCTTCTTCGAACATCGGATCGAGATCGTTCAAGAAATCGCCGGCCGCTTCTCTTTTCTTATCATAAAGAGACGGCAGGAAGTAGCGTTTGCTAAATCCTTTCTGAACATAAATGAAATTTGTTATACGTTCAACTTCTTCCGTAGAGATAAATGCATTCTGGATGCGGATCGGTTTTGGCATTCCGCCCGGCAGAAACAGCATGTCTCCCATTCCAAGAAGCTGCTCTGCGCCGTTCATGTCCAGAATGGTTCTCGAATCTATTTTAGTGGCTACCTGGTATGCAACTCGCGCACTGAAGTTGGCTTTGATAACACCCGTAAGAACATTTACTGACGGCCTCTGCGTTGCAAGTATAAGATGAATTCCGACAGCGCGGGCTAGCTGCGCCAGGCGCGCAATCGGCTCTTCGACTTCCTTGCCCGATGTGATCATAAGATCCGCAAGTTCATCAATTATAACTATGATGTAAGGCATCTTGTGATGCTTCATTTCATCGGTATCTTTGGGGCGCGTCTTGGGATTCAATACTTTTTTATTGTAGTCAACAATGTTTCTAACTCCCACTTTTGCCAGCCGATCGTATCTTTTCTCCATCTCGTACTCAACCGATTTCAATGCAAGAAGAGCATTGGACGGATTTGTAATTATTTCTTCCTCAAGATCGGGCGAAACGGCGAGAAAGTGTTTGCTCAGTTTTTTGTAGAAAGAGAGTTCAATTTTTTTCGGATCTACAATCACAAATTTTATATCGGACGGATGTTTGGCGTAGATGAGACTGTTTAAAATCATGTTTATGCCGACGCTTTTTCCGGAGCCTGTTGAACCGGCTATAAGCATATGAGGCATCTTTGCGAGATCCGTAATGTAAACTTCACCCGAAATTGTTTTTCCCAGCGCCAGCGGAAGTTCGTCTTTCGATTCTGAAATTTTCTTTAGCACGGAACTGGCACGGACGATTGACGAATGCGCATTGGGGATTTCCACACCTATCGCACTCTTACCCGGAATAGGCGCAATTATTCGAATTCCTCTGGCAGCGAGCGCCAAAGCAATATCGTGTTCCAGACTTACTATTCTGCTGATCTTTACTCCGGGTGCCGGTACAATCTCGTAGAGAGTTACTACGGGACCTGGAGTAACTGTAATGTCGTCTATCTGGATATCGAATAGCGCGAGTTTGTCTTTGAGCAGAGCGGCATTTTTTTTGAGCTCAGTCTCATTAACTTTAATCTCTTCTCCGTCCGGAGGCGTCAGAAGATCGAGCATGGGAGGAGTGTACTCAATTTTTTCTTCCCACTGATCCGGCATTGCGGCTTCCGCTTCTTTGTCAACAGCGGGAATTATTTCATCGTCTATCTTTGCTTTCGCATCTGCTTTTTTATTTTTTATCTCAGCGGATTTTTCAGCCGCAGGCGCTACAGTCTTTTCAATCTGATCTTTCTGTATGATGGTAATTTTCGTCTCGGGAACCGGCACCTGTTCGGTATCTTCCCCCTCTTCCTCAGACTTCAAGAACGATTTCAATTTACCGTTAGTCTTTTTCTCTTTTTGCGGCTTCGGTCCAATTTTTTCTTCTTCCGATTCAACTGCCAATTGAGACTCTTCTTTCTCTTTGTCTTTAAAAAGATTTTTGATAATCTCTAAAAGAGAGCTGAACTTAAAATCAAAAGCGATAATAAGAGAAACCAGCAATGCCGCGCTAAGAATAATTATGCTGCCCAGTCCACCCAGAAGACGGCTGATAACGGTGCCGAAAAAATATCCCACTTTGCCGGAAAGTTCAGGATAATCCCTAAAGAGATAAAATTCCGGAGTGTATTGAAGCATTCCGAAAAATGTCGAAATCAGAATTCCCATCACTAAAAGAAAATTTGAGAAGTATAGGGGGAGTTTATAATTCTTTTCCTTTCTGAGCACTGAATAGCCCCATAAAAACATCATCACCGGAAAGATTATTGACATAAATCCGATTGTGGAAAGGATGAAGAAGTAAGAAACATAAGCGCCGAAAATGCCGAGCCAGTTGTGGGTTGTAGCGGCTTTTTCCATCATCTCCTGGGAACCGCCAAGCACATTGAACTGATCTAAAAATTTATATGAGAAATAGGAAGCATCGTCGCGCGAGTAGGAAACGATGCTCAGAAAAATTAAAAGGGAGAGAACTACGAGTAATATTCCAACGAGTTTTTTTTTCTTTTCCGGAGATACGACAAAAAAATTTTCTCCGAATGAAGAAGAATTTTCTTTCGATTTAGTTTTCTTCGGCATTATCAGGAACTTTTATTTTCATTAACAGGATTGTTCTGTGTACCCGCTTCCAATTTTTTTATAGCGCCGGAAAGATAAAAAGGAATCAGATCGGTAGTGCCGAATTCCGCACAGTCTTTTATATCTGCACCGAATCCATTTTCCGAAAGCAGTTTTCCGTGTTCCGTCTCTTTCAGCATTTTCTTAATAGTCTTGCCGAAATCTTTATTCAAGACCAGGCTGGCTTTGCCGGAATCGCTTATTTCGATATCGGGATTTTCAATTTCCATCTCTTTAATAAGCCGGCCTGCGCATACGGCATCTTCAAGATTGAAGTTGCCGTTAGTGCCCGCACAAATAATTTCGACATCTTTATTTAGTGCCAGCAGATGTTTTGCCATAGCAGGCAAATTATTAAAACAGCAGATGAAAAGATTTTCAGAAAATTTTGCTTTTACAACTGCGCGTGATCCGTTTGTTGTATAGAGTATGATCGATTTGCCCGATACTATTTCCGGTTTATATTCAGAAGGCGAATTGCCGAGATTGAATCCTTCAACTTTTTTAGTGTTGCGCTCACCGCATAAAATTGTCTGTCCCCCGAATGCATTGCCGGAGACTTTCATCGCAAAATCGACTGTGCCCACAGGAATTACTTCTCTGGCGCCGTTTGCGAGAGCCGTTACTATAACAGTGGAAGCTCTCAGAACATCGATAACGACGGAAGTTTTACCGCTGAAATAGAGTTCGTCAAGGTGAAGATTAGAATAATGTACGTTGACTTTCATTTTTATTTATTCACAAATGGCAGTTTAGTAATGAACGCGGGGACTTCTTTTCCGCGTATGACAAAATTAATTTTATTTCCTTCTTTGCAGTACTGAGAATCAACATAACCCATTGCAATGGCTTTATCCAAAATCGGGCTCACAGTTCCGCTTGTGATATGACCCACAACTTTTCCGTCCACGCTCAATTCATAACCGTGCCTCGGAAAAGCTTTTTCGTCCGAAATTAGAGGGACTAATTTTCTTTTCAACCCTTCTTCTTTTGCTTTAAGAAGAACATCCTTACAGATGAAATCTTCTTTTTTAAGTTTAGTGATCCAGCCGAGACCTGCTTCGAGAGTGTTGGTTGTTTGATCTATGTCGTTTCCGTAAAGGCAGAATCCCATTTCTAGACGAAGAGAATCGCGCGCGCCCAGTCCAACCGGTTGAATTCCAAATTCTTTTCCTGCTTCAAATAGAGCATCCCACACTTTTTGAGCAACGGCTTCATCACCTTTGAAATAAAGTTCATAACCCAATTCACCCGTGTAGCCCGTGCGGGATACTATCATATCAACACCTGCTATCCTTGCGAATTTGAAATGATAATATTCCATGTCCAGCGGTTTGTCGCAAATTTTCTGAATCGTTTTTTGGGAATCGGGACCCTGCACCGCGAGCAAAGAGTACTCGTCGCTTTCGTCATCTATCTTAACGCCGAAATTGTTGTTCTCTTTCATCCATGCAAAATCTTTATCTTTATTTGAAGCATTGACTACGAGAAGAAATTCTTTGTCGCTTATTTTGTAAACGAGCAGATCGTCAACTATTCCGCCGTCGGGATAGCACATTGCAGAGTATTGAACTCTTCCATCGGTAAGCGCCGCAGCGTCGTTTACCGTAATGTGCTGAACAAATTGCAGAGCGCGGTCTCCGCGGATAAATATTTCTCCCATGTGAGAAACATCGAATACACCAACAGAATTGCGGACAGTTTTGTGTTCCGCTATGATTGATGAATACTGAACGGGCATCTGGTAGCCTGCAAAATCTACTATCTTTGCGCCAAGTTTTTCATGAATAGAATAAAATTTTGTTTTTTTCATAATTATTTTTGATTTGATTTTTTCCAGTCACTCAAGAATTTTTCCAATCCTATATCCGTGAGAGGGTGTTTGAACAATTTTTCAATAACGTCGAAAGGCATAGTCGCTACATGAGCGCCTGTCATTGCGGCTTCTACTAGGTGTAAAGGGTGACGTATGCTGGCAACCAGCACTTCGGTTTTGAAATTATAATTTTTATAAATCTGTACAATCTGTTTAATGAGATCCATTCCGTCGTGGCTTATATCGTCCAGTCTTCCAACGAATGGACTTATATAAGTAGCCCCGGCTTTTGCGGCCAACAGCGCCTGTGACGGCGAGAAACAGAGAGTAACATTCGTTTTAATGCCTTTATCGCTCAAAGATTTTACGGCTTTAATTCCCTCTTTAATCAGCGGAACTTTGACTACAATATTTTTATGGATCTTCGATAGTTCCAGCGCCTCTTTCATAATACCGTCGTAGTCTGTCGAAACCACCTCTGCGCTGACCGGCCCGTCCACAATTTTTAAAATCTCGTCTAATAATTCGAGGAAATTTTTTCCTTCTTTGGCAACAAGGGATGGATTTGTTGTAACCCCGTCCAGCAATCCGTATGACGCGGTATCTTTGATCTCTTTAATATTAGCTGTATCTATGAAAAATTTCATTCGTCTGCCTCGTTAATCATTTTTTAATCTGCGTTCTAAAAATAACAAAAATCCAAGACATACATCTAACGGCAAACTCTGCGTTGCTACAGAAAATCTGTTGTTATGTCGAGCCCTGTCTTTGGCGATATAAAATGAAAATTCTGCAGACTGATTTTTTCATCTTCCACCATTTTAATACGCAGCATATAGCGAAGCCGAATTTTCATAATCGGAGATATAAAACCCTCTTTCAATTTTTCTCCCAGTGATGGATGAACTTTTAAGATAAGAGAATTTCCCTTTCCTTCCGCCTTGAACCGTTTCAGCCATCTGTCGATTTCATGCATCAAATTTGATTTTTTAGTAAGAAGGCCTGTGCCTCCGCAGTATGGGCAGGCATCATGCATCGACTGCATAATGTTTTCCCTAATCCGCTCTCTTGTAATCTGCATGAGTCCGAATTCGGTCATCGGCAGCATGGCGATTTTGGCGCGGTCTTTTTTAAATTCTTTTTTCAGCTCATCATAAATTTTCTTCCGGTTCTTTTCATCTTCAAGGTCTATAAAATCCACCACAATCAGACCGCCGATATCACGCAGGCGCAGCTGACGGACTATCTCTCTTGATGCTTCGAGATCCGTTTTAAGGGAATTTAATTCCTGTTCTTTTTTGGCAGCGTACCTACCGCTGTTTACATCGATGACTACCATCGCCTCTGTGTGTTCAATTACAATGTGCCCGCCGCTGGGGAGTGCTACTTTTCTTCCCATCAAACCTTTTATCTGCTCATCGATTTTAAATGCCTCAAAGATCGACTGATCCTCTTTGTAAAGTTCGATGCGGTCTATCAAAGCCGGCTGTATAAACTGCACATAATTGCGTATCTCTTTGTAAAGTTTTTTAGAATCCACAAAAACTTTAGACACATCAGGTGTGAAAAGATCTCTAATAACGCTTATTGTTGTGCTTAGATCTTTGTAAAGAAGGAACGGGGGTTCTTTTTTCTTGGCTTCTTCCTGCATATCTTCCCAGATCTTAACAAGATATTTAAGATCGCCGGATAGAGATTCTTCGCTCTGATCTTTTGCCGCGGTCCTTATTATCAATCCGCAGTTAGAAGGAAGAATGCCGCGCGCAATTCTTCTTAATCTTTTTCTCTCTTTAAAGTCATATATTTTTTTTGAAACGCCGATTTTATCATCCATCGGAAGCAGTACGCAGAATCTGCCGGGGATTGAGATGGAAGAAGTGCAGCGGACGCCCTTATCCTTAACCGGTTCTTTGATTATCTGTATTAATATTTCTTCCCCTTTATGAAGCTTGGGAATCTGGCGCTGTTCTTTCTGCTCGACCTTGGGCTGAGGTTTAGCCGGCTGTTCCGGCTGATTGGAATCGGCAGCAGCTTCATCCCTATCATCATCCTCGTCGTCTGTATCGTTATCTTCATCCAGAATATTTTGAAGCGCTTCGGTCCTGGCGCCTATATCGGAGAAATGCAAAAATGCATCATGCTTCATTCCGATATCTATGAATACTGCTCTGATGCCGGGCATTACTCTTGCAACTTTGCCCAGAAAAACATCACCGACCATTCTTCTTTTCTCGGGATGGTCTACGAAGAAGTCGACTAAATTTCCATCCTCGGTAATTGCCACATGATTCTGTGACGCAGATGAATTAATAATAATTTCTTTATTCATTATGAAACCTTTTTGTTCTTATCCGGCAACGGTTGAATCTTCCTCCGAAAGCCAGAAGAGAACTTTTCTTTGAAATTTTTTGTGAATGATTGCATGCTCATCCTTATCGGCCGCAGTATGCAGAATTCTATCGGCATGTTCCTGGATAAGCTGACGCAGATCATTCAGATTTTTAATTGAAAAAACTTTTTCCAACAAAAAACTGACGCCGCTGTGATACTTAAAATACCAGATAGAATGTTTTTTTGCCTTATCGAGAGCAACAATCTCTCCGAATTCATTCTCCAGATTATTTATCTGCTGGAGAAGAGTTTTCATCACTGTAGCGGAATCCGGTTCACCCGGATCGATTCCATCTTCCATCAATTTATTGAATCTCGAAAAGATGAAAGGATTACCCAGCGCTCCGCGGGCAATCATTGCAGAGTCGCAGCCTGTTGCATCAAGCATCGCCTTTACATCTTTTGGGGAAAACATAGAACCGTTTCCCACAACCGGAATAGAGACTTTTTCTTTTACCCTCCCTATCCAATTCCAGTCGGCCTCGGTATCATATTTATCGGCGCGGGTGCGCGCATGAACGATAATCAGCGAACCGCCGTTATCTTCTATCGCGCGCGCGTTATCAAAAACATTTATGCGCGATTTATCTTTTCCCAGACGGATCTTAACAGACACAGGCACGCCGTTGGCGCCGTCTACCATTTTTCTTACCAGCTTGCCTATCATGCCCGGATTGTCTAAAAGAGCAGAGCCCATATTTTTTGAACAGACTTTTTCCACGGGACAGCCGCAGTTTAAGTCTATCAAATCCGGTTTGTGTTTTGATATCTCTTTTGCCGCATCGAAAAGAATTTCAGGATCGTTGCCCAATACCTGAACCCCGATCGGTTTTTCATTACGGCTGAAAGAAAAATGGCGGAGAGTTTCAAAATTATTTTTTATTACACCTTCTGCACTAACCATTTGCGTAAAGGTAATTCCCGCGCCATGCTCTTTGCATATTTTCCGGAAAGATGAATCCGTCACTTCCGCCATCGGTGCTAAAAACAGCTTACTGCCTATATCGAGGTTTCCGATTTTCATTCAAATTTCCGTCAATCTTTCCAAATAACAATTTGAGATTAATTGGGATCTGCAGAGCTAATTACGGACAGATTAAAAAGTCCTATTCCCCGAAACGTCCCGCACGTAGCGGGACGATCCGGAAAATATTAAGCTTCTTCCTTCTCTTCTGCAGCGGGCGGTTCGCTTAACAATGCTTTTCTTGAAAGAGAAAGTTTTCCTCCTTCGATAGCAATAAGCTTCACTTTAACCGTCTCTCCCTCTTTAAGAACATCTGTAACTTTATTAATTCGCTTAGTATCAATCTGCGAAATATGAAGCAGACCCTGTGTGCCCGGGAAAATTTCCACAAACGCGCCGAAATCTGTTATCTTCATAATTTTGCCGGTATAATTTTTTCCGATCTCCGGCTCGGCCACAAGAAGTTTAATATATTCCTTTGCGGCTTTGGCAAGCGCGGCATCCTGTCCGGCAATGCTTACAGTTCCATCTTCTTCAATATTGATTTCAACATTGAAGTCTTTCTGCATCTTCTGAATTACTTTACCGCCGGGGCCTATAACCGTTCCTATTTTGTCTGTCGGAATCTTTGTGGTATAGATTCTTGGCGCGTAATTAGAGATGCCAGGACGTGCCTGACTGATAGCCTGATTCATAATTCCAAGTATGTGGAGTCTGCCTTCTTTAGCCTGTGCAAGAGCCTTCTCCATAATCTCGTAAGAGATTCCCTGAATTTTGATATCCATCTGCAAACCGGTAACACCGCCTTCGGATCCGGCCACTTTGAAATCCATATCACCCAGATGATCTTCATTTCCTAAAATGTCCGAGAGGATTGCAAACTCACTTCCCTCTTTGACCAATCCCATCGCAATTCCCGCGATAGCACATTTAATAGGAACACCACCATCCATAAGAGCCAAAGATCCTGCGCATACAGTAGCCATTGAAGATGACCCGTTGGATTCAAGGATATCGGAATTAAGACGGATCATATAAGGAAATTTGTCTTCTGCGGGAACAATATTTTTAAGAGAACGCTCTGCAAGATTTCCGTGACCGACTTCTCTTCTTCCGACTCCAGAGAATTTTCCGGTTTCTCCCACACTGAACGGCGGGAAATTATAGTGAAGTATGAACCGTTTTTTATATTCAGCCTGAAGGCCGTCTATAATCTGTTCATCTCCTTTTGCGCCAAGTGTAAGAGTTGTTAAACTCTGGGTTTCTCCGCGTGTAAAGAGCGCGGTGCCGTGAACGCGGGGAAGAATTCCGAGTTCAACTGTTATAGGTCTGATCTGTTTTGTGTTTCTGCCGTCGAGGCGCAATCCTTCTTTAAGAATTCTTTCACGCATGAGTTCTTTTTCCATATCGTGAAGAATTTCTTTGACTGCTGTTTCTTTTTCGGGATATTTTTCTGCCAGTGCGGCGATAACTTCATCCGTCAATGCATGGTTTTGAGCAGATCTTTCTTCTTTTGCCAGCACGGAAGAAACGATTGTTTTAAATTTATCGTATGCCAGCGTTTTTACATCGTTGAACAGATCCTGATCTACAACTTTTTCTGCAACCGTCATTTTCGGTTTGCCGCAAAGTTCGCGCAGTTCATTCTGAACCTGTACGATTTTTTTAATTTCGGTGTGGGCGAATTTAAGAGCATCAAGCATCACCTGTTCGCTCAATTCCTTCGCTTCGCCTTCAACCATCATAATAGAACTTTCAGTTCCTGCAACAACTAATTCGAGATCGCTCTCTTCAGTTTCTTTGAGAGTAGGATTGATTACAAATTCTCCGTTGATTCTACCGACTCTAACTTCGCCAACGGGTTCTAAGAACGGAATGTCAGAAACAGCGAGAGCAGCAGAAGCCGCGCAAGCCGCAATTACATCGGAATCATTTTCGCCGTCGTATGAATAAACGAACGCGGCTACCTGAGTATCGTTTCTGTAATTGTCATTGAACAAAGGACGGATTGGCCTGTCGATCAGGCGCGCGCTCAGAACTTCTTTGTCTGTCGGCTTTCCTTCTCTCTTAAAGAATCCGCCCGGAATTTTGCCTGCGGCAAACGCTTTTTCTCTATATTCAACGCTTAGAGGAAAAAAATCGATATCCGGTCTAAGGTCGCCGGCTACTGCGGTAACTAAAACCATGGTATCGCCGTAGCGAGCCATTACAGCGCCGTTTGCCTGTTTGGCTAATTTTCCTGTTTCAAAAATTAATTTCTGTCTTCCAATTTGTACTTCTTTGGTATAAACCATTTAGGAACTCCGTTACTTTCTTATATTCAATTCTTTAATTATACTGCGGTATCTTTCAATATTCTGGCTGGAAAGATAATCCAACAGTCTTCTTCTTTTACCTACCATCTGCATCAATCCTCTTCTTGAAGCATGATCTTTTTTGTGCGCTTCAAAATGATCTGTGAGGCGGTTAATTTCTCCGGTTAGAAGCGCGATCTGCACTTCTGCGGTGCCGCTGTCTTTCTCATTCTTTCCGAATTTTTTGATTATTTCTGCTTTTTCTTCTTTTGATAAAGCCATTTTACTGCTCCTTATTTATATGTTCGATATAATTCCAGAATAGATCCGCCGAGGCGGGTAAACCGGAATTTATTAATTAGTTATCTTCTTTTTGTGCTTCCCGCTTATCGGCTTCAAGCTGAATGATAAGCGATTCTTTTGAATCAAACTTCCTTTCATCCCGGAGACGTTTAATAAATTCAACTTTCATCGGTTTGCCGTAAATGTCTCCGCTGAAATTGAGAATATGAACTTCCAGGACAATCTCTGTTTTATTTTCGAACGTAGGTCTGTGACCTATATTCATTATCCCGATACGGGATTCATTTTCAAAAAAACATTTGGCAATATAAACGCCGTTTTTCGGAATTGCTTTAGCCGCATCAAACGAACTTAAATTCGCCGTCGGAAATCCAAGCGTTCTTCCTCTCTGCGCTCCTACAACAATTTTTCCGGAAAGGGAATAATTTCTTCCCAGAAAAAGATTCGCCCGTTCTATATCGCCGGCATACAATGCGTTTCTTATTTTTGTGCTGCTGATTATTTGTCCTCCCATTGAAAGAGGCGGAACCTCAGTAACATCAAAATTATTTGATCTCCCCAGTTCGCTTAATTTCACAACATCACCAAGACGGTCTCTGCCGAATTTGTGATCATGCCCAATTACCATTCTCGAGGCTGCAAATTTACCGACAATGAATTTTCGAATAAATTCGTCTGAAGTGAGATGCGAGAATTCATTTGTGAAATTAATCACCATCAGATTTTCGATTCCTGCTTTTTCCAGGATCTCCTTTTTTTCTTCAAGATCGGTAAGAATCCTCAGATCAAAATCTTTTGAAAGAACAGAACGCGGATGCGGTTCAAAAGTAACAACAACCGTCGATCCTTTTTTTTCCGCCGCGGCATTTTTAACTTCATCTAAAATTTTCAGATGCCCCAGATGAAGCCCGTCGAACGAGCCCACCGTTACAACCGCGTTTTTAATATTTATATTTTCAGAACTGTCTGTAAAAACATTCATATCAATTCATTTCTGCAGCAATAGAAAAATTCTTTGCAAACTCTTTAAATTCGTCGAGTGTCAGCGCATCATTAACATCAAATTCGCCTATCTTAGTTCTTCTAAGCTGTTTAAGATAAGCGCCGCATCCAAGAAGCGCGCCCAAATCATGTGCGATTGTTCTTATATATGTTCCCTTCGAACAGCTTATTTCAAAATAAATATCGGGAAGATCCGTCTTCAATATTTCAAATCGTGAAACAGAGACCGTTCTCTCTTCTCTTTCAATTTCTCTTCCCTTTCTGGCAAACTTGTAAAGGGGCTGCCCATTGTGTTTCACCGCAGAAAACATCGGGGGGCGCTGAGTTATTTCTCCCAGAAATTTTTGCCGTGCTTCCGCAATTTCCGATTCTGTTATATGGTCAAAACTTTTTTCGGAATCAAATTCACTCTCCGAATCGAAAGATCGAGTAGTTCTTCCGAGAGTTATAATTCCCGTGTAAGTTTTCTCCAGATCCTGAATCTTGGAAATCTCTTTTGTTTTTCTGCCTGTGCACACAATTACCAATCCGGTTGCATTCGGATCCAATGTGCCGGCATGCCCTACTTTTTTCACTTCGACGGCTTTTCTTACTTTGTAAACGCAGTCGAATGAACTTTTTCTTATTGCTTTATCTATAAGAATAATTTCTCCGGCGGCAAAATCCGGATCACTCTGTGCTATCGTTTTTTTCGTTATCGCTTTCATGAATCTTTTTAAATAGACTGTCCATTTTCTCAACATAATCGCTTGTGTCGTCTATAAAAAAATGCAACTCCGGCACAAAGCGCAGCTGTATTCTTCCGGCCAGCTGGCTTCTGATTAGTCCCTTAAGCTCGTTTACACTCTCAAGAACTTTTTCTCTCTTCTCTTTCTCGAAAACTGAGAGATAAATTTTTGTGTGTTTCAGATCGGGGCTAACCTTAACATTAGTCACCGTTATGAGTCCGATATTAGGATCCTGAATTTTGTGAAGAAAAATCAAACTCAGTTCTTCCTTAATCAGACTCGAAACTTTATCTAATCTATGAGACATTTTATTCTAACTTTTTCTTTGTTTCAATCATCTTGTATGCTTCAATTATATCGCCGGGTTTGATATCATTAAAGTTGGCGATAGAAAGTCCGCATTCAAATCCTTTTTCAACTTCGCGCACGTCGTCTTTGAATCTTCTTAGAGAGCTTATTTCACCTTCGTAAACAGAAATTCCGTCTCTGAACAGACGCACTTTATTGCTTCTCATAATTTTACCTTCCTGGACCGAGCAGCCTGCAACCATTCCTGCTTTTGGAACCTTGAAGGTGTCTTTAACGAGAAGAGTTGCAACAACTTCTTCAGAAACTACAGGTGAAAGCATTCCTTCGAGAGCAGATTTTATCTCATTGATTGCGTCATAAATGATATTGTAAAGACGGATGTCAACTTTTTCCGATTCGGCCAATTTACGCGCGTTTGTATTCGGACGCACGTGGAAGCCTACGATGATTGCCCCCGATGCAGCGGCCAACAGCACGTCGCCTTCCGATATTGCACCCACAGCTTTGTGAATTACTCTTACAGAAACTTCCTGATTGGATAATTTCATCAAAGAATCTGAGAGAGCTTCTATAGATCCGTCCACGTCACCTTTAACAATGACAGGAAGTTCTTTGAATCCGCCATGGCTGATCTGATTTGCAATTTCATCAAGAGTGATATGATGCACCTGACGGTGATCCTGCTCTCTTTTAAGCTGCTGGCGCTTGAGGCTTATCTCACGCGCTTCTCTTTCAGATTCGGCTATTATGAATGTATCTCCTGCCTGAGGCGCGGCTTCAAATCCTAGAACTAAAACCGGAGTTGAAGGACCGGCTTCAAAAACTTTTTTTCCGCGCTCATCGAACATTGCTCTCACTCTTCCATGCACAACTCCCGCTATGAACGGATCTCCGACTTTCAAAGTTCCTTTCTGAACAAGAACAGTTGCGGTAACGCCTTTTCCTTTATCTAACTGACTTTCGATTATGGTACCGCGCGCCAAACGGTCGGGATTTGCTTTCAAATCCAGCAGCTCGGCTTCGAGCACCAGTTTTTCCAAAAGGAGGTCGACGTTTTTTCCAAGTTTTGCAGATACTTCAACGCACTGGTATTTTCCGCCCCACTCTTCAACCAAAATATTTCTTTCTGCCAACTGCTGTTTAATTCTTTCAATATTGCTGTTCGGTTTGTCAATTTTATTGATTGCGATAATTATCGGCACGTTTGCAGCCAATGCATGATTGATAGCTTCGACTGTCTGAGGCATCACCGCATCGTCTGCCGCGACGATGAGCACTACAATATCCGTAACGCGGGCACCGCGCGCGCGCATTGCTGTAAAAGCTTCGTGACCTGGCGTATCCAGGAATGTAACCTGTCTGCCGTCATCGAGCATCACTTTGTAAGCGCCAATATGCTGCGTAATTCCGCCCGCTTCGCCGGCAACAACATTTGCTCTTCTTATATAATCCAGAAGCGAGGTCTTGCCGTGATCAACATGTCCCATGATTGTAACCACCGGAGGACGCGGCTTAAGAGTTTCAACCGGATCGGGCTGATCGGCATCAACTTCCGACTGGTACTCCTCTTCCAGTTCGATCTCAAATCCGAAATCGTCTGCAATAAGTGTAATAGTTTCAACATCGAGACGCTGGTTGATTGAAACCATCAATCCGAGCGCGATACATTTCTGAATTACGTCGCTAACAGAAACGCCCATCAGATGAGCTAATTCATTAACGGCGATGAATTCACTGACTTTAATTATTGATTTGTCCAATTCCTTCTGCTGAAGAATCTGATTCTGGATCTCTTCTTTCTCTTTTCTCTTCTTTTTTCTTGCAGAAGCGCGACCGCTCATATTAGATTCATCAATGCTCAGGAGTGTTCTCTTGATTGCGTCTTCCACTTCGCGTTTATCGATCTCAAGACGTTTGATTTTTCTTTTTTTCTTAGCGACGGTAACTTCTTCCGGGGCGGTGCCGGTTTGTGCGCCTTTTTTCTTTGTCTTCAGAATTTTCTTTTTCTTTTTCCCTTTTTCAGGTTCGTCAGCAGCCTCTTCCGCCGTCTTAACAGGTTTCTGCACCGCCTCTGTTTCTTTCGTCTCAGGTTTTTCTTTTTTCTGTTTAAGATCGACTTTACCGATTATAGTGAGCCCCTTTTTTCTTCCTTCGAGCGCAATTTCAGTTTCGGTCTTGAACGGTTTATGGCTCTCCGCCGTTTCGTCAACTTTGGCAGCAGGTTCTTCAACAACTTCTTCCTCTTCTGCAGCGGGTGCAGCTTCCGGCTCGGCTTCAACTTCAGGTTCAGGCTGAGGCGCCGGAGTTTCGTGCACAACTTCTTCAACAGCTTTTTCGGCCGGTTTTTCCTCTTCAACTTTTGGAGCCGGTTCTGCCGGTGTTTCCACCTCGTCGTGTTCGGCTCTCTTTTTCTGAAAATCGGAAATCTTCTTGTAATGTTTTTCAGCTTTCTCAATATCTTTTTTGAAGAAAGATTTGATTTCTGACACCATGTCATCGGTAAGCAGTGACATATGAGATTTTACATCGAAGCCTTTCTTCTGAAGGAATTCGAGAAGAGAATCCGTGGAAAGATTATACTCCGTGGCAAATTTGTAAAGTCTTAATTTTTTTTCTTTAGCAGTATCCGGCATTGGGTTATTATCCGTTTAAGTGTTCTGTTTATTCTTCTTCTTCAAACTGGTTTTCTAAAATCTGAATTATCTCTTTTGCTTTTTCTTCGTCCAATCCTTCTAATTCTTTCAGTTTATCCACTCCCGCAGCCAATACTTCAAGTGCGGTGTCCAATCTATTGTTTATGAGAAGATCCACAATTTCCGCTCCCAATTCTTCCTTGAGTTCGATCAATTCAATATCTTCATCATATTCTTCAAACGGTTTTTCCAAACGGATCACTTCAATTTCATATCCGCTCAATTTAATTGCAAGGCGAATGTTAACTCCGTTTCGTCCTACTATCAATGAAACCTGATCGCTGTCCGCCGTTACAACGCATTTCTTATTTTCTTCATCAATGTCGATCTGTTTCAATTTAGCCGGTGCGAGGCATCTCTGAATAAAAACTACCGGATCGTCAGAATAGTTTATTACGTCGATATTCTCATTGTTCAATTCGCGTACTATTGCGTGAATGCGCACGCCTTTCATACCAACGCAAGCGCCAACCGCATCAATTCGCGGGTCGCTCGATTCTACAGCGATCTTTGCTCTTTCGCCCGGTTCACGCGAAATCCCTTTTATCTCAATCACGCCGTCATATATTTCAGGAATTTCTATTTCAAAAAGTCTTCTCAAGAAAAGATTATCTGCGCGTGAAACGAGAATAACTGGTCCGTTCTGAGTGTTCTTCACATCTTTCACGACCGCGCGTATAGTATCTCCTTTTCTGTATTTCTCTCTAGGTATCTGCTCGATGCGCGGCAGAAGGAGTTCATTTTTATTGTGATTGATCAGCACATCGTTTCTTCTCACCTGATATATATCACCGACGACTATCTCGCCGAGCATTTCAGAATATTCATTATAAACAAGTTCTTTTTCAATTTCGCGGATCTTCTGATTCAGACTCTGGCGCGCAAGGTTTATAAGGCGTCTTCCGAATTCAGCCAGTTCCAGCTTCTGAACAAAATCTTCTCCGACTTCAAGCCCGTCATCGTTTCCTTTTTCGTTTACTTCATCAATACTGATCTCTTTAGTAGGGTCATTCACAGTATCAACAATTGTGCGCTCAAGAAATATTTCTATATCTCCCTTATCCATGTTAACCACAACTTCATACTTTGCCTCGGCTCCGTATTTCTTTTTAACCATTATGCCAAAAATTTCCTCGATGATTCCCGCAAGAACGTCTTTATCCAGACTCTTTTCACGAACCATCTGCGCAAAGGATTCTACTATTTCGGTGTTCATTTATTACTCCTGTGTGATCAAAAACTAATTAAAACTTTTGCTTTTTTTATATCGCTGAAATTAATTCTGTATTCCGTTTCTTTGACTGAAAAAAGAAGATCGTTTCCATCAATGCCGGCAAGTTTTGCAGTAAGTTTGTTTTCTCCCTCTGCGCCGTACTCAATTTCAAATTTTCTGTTGATATGTTTCTGATATTGCTCTAAAAATTTTAGCGGTCTGTCCACTCCCGGCGAGGAAATATCCAATCTGTAATTTGATTCGATCAGATTGAGCGTCTGGATTGCCTCGTTGAGATCACGGCTTACGTTCGCGCAATCGACCGCAGTAACACCTTTTTCTCCATCCATGTACACTTCAATTATCCGTAGATGGTTGTCGCCGCGGAGGACCACATCGACCAGGAAAAAGCCGTGGGCTTTTACGATTTCTTCGATTTTACTGTTAATTTGAACCTTTTCCATATTCTATAAACAAAAATCGCCCTCTAGGGGCGAAATGGATGTCTCAAATGTAGGAAGATTTGCCCGGAATTGCAAAAGAATTAAGGTGTTTCAGGTATAAAATTCTCAGTAAATATTGCAAGTTTTATAATTTTATATTTACCTAGATCTGGCAAGTCTACATGAACAACATAAATCCCCGAAGGAATTTGAAAGAAGGATTCATTTAACATGTTCCATCTTAAGAACTGATCGGGGCTGTCTTTTTCCAGCCGGCGCACCAGATGACCGGCTAGGTTGAATATCCTAATTACTGCGCGGGGCGGCAGATGCGAAAATGTAATGTGCCGGTCATACTTGTTAAACTCATTACTGTAATTTCCATAATATGGATTCGGAAACACGTTAATTTTCTCAATATCTTCAGCCGCGAGTTTATTATCATAAGTTACATGAGGCGTAGTCAGTCTGTAAACATCTCCATCATTCAGAGGCTTAATTTGATTGTCCTCTACTCTAAGAATAAATCCTTCAGTTACAATAAAATCATTATCCCCGGAAAAATTAAACTGGTCAGAAAGAAGTACTTTATTCGTTGTAATGTTCTTCAAATTAAATGACAACCTCCCGTCTATGAACTTAAAATAAATTTCATATTCATTCCCGGTTACACTCGGCGGATCAAGAATTAATGCAGTTACTTTTGCCAATGAATTGCCGGTGACATGAAGTGCATCTACGATATCTCCGAATTTACTTTCATACCTTATTCCCGGTTTGAGAGATTGCGGTTTAATAGTTACAGTTGATAGTTCGCTTTCGATATATCCGTATGGAAAATTTAAATCGGCTGAAATACAGAAGTAGCTGACACCAAATTCATAATCACTTCCATTATTGAGTAACATATTATTCAGGAAATCTTTTTTTATCGATATAAACCGCTGGATACCGGAATCCGTACCAAATTGTCTAATACCGTTTTGAACATATCCTCTGATCGGATCTACTGTTTCCTCGAGATATAACAATCTACCATCTTTTAAGTCGAAGGAAGCTATTAATTTTTTGTCGCCAAGTGTGGACTCATTTTTTGAAATCTGATAAACATTATATCCCTGAAAGAAATAAATACCCGGGGGAAAGTTTTCAATTTCCTTAACTTTATCGACGTCATTGCCCCACGTCAGAACTATTTCTCTATCCATTCCTATCGCCTGTAAATTCGGAATATTTTTTAATGGAGCTGGCGGAATAAAATTTGATTTGTACAGCTTTTGAGCAAAGCTTGTCGATTTTTTCAGAAGTGAAATGGAAGCAAAGCGGGAATAACCCGGATCTCCCCCTGCCGCCATCTGGACAAAAACAATCTCCTGAGTATCCCCTGCGGCCATATTGAACGGACCCGAGCATAACATCATTCTGTGATCATATTTCCGGTCATCCCAGCCGTTAGGATAGGCAACGCCGCCTAAAAAACCTTTCCCTGTTACCGGATCTCCCGAAAAAGGAAATGGTGTACCTCGGCCTGTAAATGGGTCCAAAACAATCTCGCCCAAATTTAATTTTCCCTGAAGCAGGTTATATACCTGGAGTGTTCCTTTCTCATAACTGCCTGTAGATGGATCGTGATAAGCCGTTCCGCCTTTTCCAAAATAACCGAGCGCAGTCATCTGCATATTTTTTTTACCGCGCACTTCTCTGCCTAAAAACTTGGCAACATCATTTTCAGTTGCTTTTATTATCGGACCCTGCAGAAGAAGAAATCCGACCGACGGAATGTAATTTCCGTATGATGGATCGCTGTCATCACCGTTGTAACAAAAATCCAAATTGAGCAGCGTGTCGCATCCTACAAGGTCATCTCCGGCATCTCCTCCAAGATCTGGATCCGACCACACTCCTATATACATATCGTCAATTCCAGTGTCACTTTTATTGATCAGAATATACCGTTTGAAAATCATATTATTTAAAGGATCAACATTCTTATAAGCCCAGACCGTTGTCTGCATTTCAATCCCCATCGGCAGGGCGCCATAAAGTTTTTTTGATTGAATTGAATCAAGATCATTCGTTACAAACCAAATTGTCTGGTCTGCTTCAGGCACTCCGGGAATATCAATGGATGGTTCAAATATTCCATTGCGATTTACATCTTTGAACGGAGCTCCTCCAATTGCAGGCCATTCATTCCAGTCCTTCTCATACTGATTGTAAATTGTCTGCCTATCTTTTTTTTCATCTTTGATCTCTGTTGAAAGATCTGCATTTCTGTAATCCGGCCTAACGCGATAAGCACGGACTGCCGGAGAGGATGGACTTTCCGGTTTGCCGTCCGGCAAAATTTTCCCCGGAGTTAACCCGCTGGTATAAGATGAACCGCCTGTGCGTATTTGTCCCTTCACTCTGCCGCCCCAGAGCAGTCCAGATTCATAAAAGCAAGTTTTGCCCGAAAGTTTTGGGAATTCAAAACCGGAATCTCCTATTGGCGATAGATCCGCGCGGCCTGTATTATAGATAGTAGTCGAGATATTATTAATATTAATTTTTACATATCGTTCCGCAAGCGGTGATGCTTCCTTGGAAAGTACCGGTTTTTCTTTTGACTGGGCGGTTAGACCGGATTGACCGGAAAGGAAAAACGGCAAAAGCAGAAATAAAACTAAAATGGTTCCCGATTTTAAAGATTTCATCTTCACCCCTGGCAACTGCAATCGTAAAATGATCAGTCTTTATTCAAATTGCAACAGAAATATGATGGGTATTAAATAAATTACATCATTCAGTTCTTAATTTTGCCAATATCTCATCGCAGATGGGGTAACCTTTAGGAGTTAAAGAGAGGAGCCCGTTATTGATTGAAATAATATTCCCATTAATAAGTTGATCGAGAATTTCTTTGTTTAGATCATACCAATTACCGCCGAAAAGGTTTTTCATTTCCAGCAGATCAATTCCTTTACTGCGAAGCGCAAGCATGACATATTCATCCTGCATCTCTTTTTCAGAAAGAATTTCTTCACCGGCCGCCCCATTACTTTTTGATTCGACTGCCGTGTTGTACAGATTTAAAGCCGAATAATTCCACCATCTTTTTCCGCCCGCGAATGAATGGGCAGACGTTCCGAATCCCAGGTAATCCTTATAACGCCAGTATGCATTATTGTGAACGCACTCTTCCCCTTCTTTCGCAAAATTGGAGACTTCATACTGACGAAATTTATTCTGTTCCAGAAAATCGATTGTGAATTGATAAAGATCGGCATCATGATCTTCGTCGGACATTTTTATTTTTCCGTCCAGCACCATTTTATTTAATATAGTTCCTTTTTCCAGAATAAGACTGTATGCGGAGATATGATTGATTGGGAGCTCGACCGCTTTTTCTAAATTTTCTTTCCATTTTTTTCTGGTTTGTCCTGGAAGATTAAAAATCAGATCTATACTGATTTTGCTGAAGCCGCATTCCGCGGCATCGGTTACTGTTTGTATTGCGGAATTGGAATTGTGTATCCTTGTTAAAAATTTCAAATCCATGTCATCAAAAGATTGAATGCCAATGCTGATTCGATTTATTCCTGCATTTTTGAAATCAAGCAATTTTTGTTTGTCTACGGTACCCGGATTTGTTTCCAGAGTGATCTCTGCATCTTGCGATAACAAAAAATTATTCCTTACGGATTCAATAATTTCCGAAATGTATTCCGGATTCATAAATGAAGGAGTGCCGCCGCCGAAAAAAATTGAAATTATTTTTCTATTATCCGAAAATTTTTCGGAATAAAATTCAATCTCTTTTTTCAAAGACGACAAATAGGCAGAGATATTTTTATATGAAGTAATGGAATAGAAATCGCAGTAGATGCATTTATGATCGCAGAAAGGAATGTGAATGTAGATTGCTGTTTCTTTCAAGATGACTTAATCGATTTCATTTTTAAAAATAAGAAAGGGGCTTGCTCAGCCCCTTTAGGAAACATTTATTTAGAAACCCAATGACACGCCCGCGCTTGCAGTCTTTGTTTTGGCTAATTTATAATCCGCATTGATATTCAGAATTCCAAGATGCAGATTGAAACCGACAACTGCGCTGCTCGTGTTTTCCCCTTCCAATTCCATGCTCAAACGCGCTTTAACAGGAACACCGTTCAATGTCTGGTTGGAAGTGTAATCATAACCTACTGTTGTTTTGGATGTCTCAAGAGTGAGACCGGCATAAGGGGTGAATGATATAATTGCGCCGAAAGTTCTGCTTGCATAAACACCGTACTGTGTGGCAGTGCTTTCGAAAACAGTTCCTACTTTAAGCTTCTGTGTAAAGAATCCGACTGCTAAATCGAGCGGCAGCGGATTTGGGAACCACACACCGAAATTGTGAATCAGTCCGGCACCGAAATAAGAAAATTTTCCAAGATCCTGAATCTCGATATCCGGCAGATATCTTATAGCAACATTGGTTCCAAAAACAGTTCCTACGGTCAGCTGTCCGGCCGCAGTAGGCAGCGCCGGAAGTTCATCCAAAAATCCCTGCACCTGTGTTACATCAATGATTTTTGAATTGACTGTGTATGATTGCCCGGATGCTGTGATTGTCTGTCCCGGAAATACTATGTGGAGAAAATCGCTTTTCTTTCCTACGATTGTCGGACCGTTGAAATTAACATCGAAGGCTCTGTTCTGCATGGCTGCGAAGAGCGCATTGTACTGCTGAGTTCCGGGTGTAAATCCGGAATTTGTTAAAATTGAATTTATCTGATTGTTATCGAAATAAAACTTATCGCTTGCGTTAAAAGTTTTCACATCACTGGGGAAGAATGAACCCATAGCAACAATTTTAAGATCGAAATGGAAACCGAGCACGGTGGCTTTCGGCACCTGAGAAACCCAGCCGGAGTTCAAGTTGGAACCGAATGCGGAGATGATCGGCTTAACATACGCTGTTCCAACTGTGGAAGAAAGTTTCGAAAGCGTTTCGTCAAGATTCTGAGCTTTTACACCCGCCGAAAAAATTAATCCGGCAGCAATCATTAAAGTTAGTACCTTTTTTTTCATACACCCTCCTCAGGGATTGTTAGATTTTCTTTATTGAATTTAATCAACTAATAATTCAGCGCAAAGAAAATAACTCATTGCCTTTCAAATTGTGTTTTGGGACAAACTTTATTTTTTCTTGATTCCCATCAATTCCCGCGCGCCGTTGAGGGCGGATTCTGTAATTTTTTCTCCGCTCATAAGTTTTGCCACTTCCTCTATTTTTTCCTCATTTTCCAGTCTGCGCAGTGAACTTACTACTCTTTCTCCGCGCTTTCCTTTTTCCACGGCAAAATGAAGATCAGACAATCCCGCAATCTGCGGAAGATGTGTTATTGCAATTATCTGATGAAACGACGCAAGCGATTTCAATACTTGTCCAACTTTCTGAGCGATTCTTCCGCTCACTCCCGTATCTATCTCATCAAATATAAGGATCGGAAGCATGTCAGATTTTGCCAGGATCGATTTAAGCGCCAGCATTATCCTGCTCACCTCTCCTCCCGATGCAACTTTAACAAGCGGTTTGGGATCTTCGCCGGCATTTGTGGAGACAAAAAATTCCACTTCATCGCAGCCGCGGCTGTTGTATTTGAATTTCTTTGCATCGACCAGAATATAATTCTCGTCGGTTGCTTCCGCTTCATTATTAAGAATATCCACGTCGAAGAGGGAATCGGAAATGCCTAATGATTTAAGAGCTTCTTCAATCTCTTTTTTGATTTTCTTAGAGACCGATCTTCTTTCCTGCGATATTTTTTTTGCATGGTTGCCGCACTCTTTTCTAAAATCATTTATCTCATTTTCCATCGCAGAAATTTTTGATGCAAAATTTTCGGCCAGATCGAATTCCGTACCTATCTTCTTTCTGTGCTCGAGGACTGATTCTAGTGATCCGCCGTATTTTTTCTTCAGAAGATTCAAAGCGCCGAGTCTTTCACGCACCTCTTCAAGCCGGGCGGGATCCAGATCAACGCTTTCTTTATAACTCCTGATGAACGAAGCTATTTCACTCAATATCGCATAAGCGGATTCGCATTCTCCCAATTTTTCAAGAAATGATTTATCGATCCGCGCCAGATCCGCTAATTTATTTTTTGTTTCACCAAGCCGGTCGTGTATTGAATTCTCCGCTTCGTAGAGATTTGCATAAATCTCCTGCGCAGTAGATAGAAGTTTTTCGGAATTATCGAGAATCTTCAGCTCATCTGCCAGAGATTCTTCTTCGCCTGGTTCCGGATTCACCGCGTCTATCTCGCTGATTTGAAATTCATACAGTTCTTTTTTTTCTCTCAGCAGATTTTCTTTCTCTTTAAGTTCTTTAAGATCTTTGTGAAGAGAATTTAATTTTTGCGAAGCAGATTTGAATTTTAAGAGATCGGCTTCCAATCCCGCAAAATCATCGAGCATTTCTATATGAGTTTCGGTTCTAAGTAGCGACTGGTGTTCATGCTGTCCGTGCAGGTCCACAAGCAGATCACCCGTTTCGCGGATCAGGTTAAGCGGAACCGGAGTGTCGTTCAGGAAACACCGGTTGGTGCCTTTAAGAGAAATTTCTCTTCTTACGATAAGATCGTCATTCACTTCAAGATCGTTTTCCTTAAGAAGAGAGATAATTTTTTTATTCCCCTTCACGTCGAAGATTCCTTCGACAACGGATTTTTCGCTCTCTTTGCGCACGACTTCAGTAGACGCACGTTCGCCGAGCAGAAGTCCCATAGCATCAATGAGAATCGATTTGCCCGCGCCCGTTTCGCCGGTAATAATGTTAAGACCCTTGCCGAATTCTACATTTATATTTTCAATCAGCGCGTAGTCTTTTATAAGAAGTGATTTGAGCATATTTCAGTAAATAAATTCGCT
>JAKAMT010000032.1 GCA_021812705.1 Bacteroidota bacterium
TGATACTATTTGATCAGAATCATTTTTTTTGTGTCGGCATAATTTCCGGAAATTAATTTATAATAATAGATGCCGCTTGAAAGCTTGTATTTTGTGGGATCAAAGCTGGTTTCGTATTTCCCTTTCGACTTGTTTTCATTAACTATTTCCGCCACGGAATTTCCAAGTTCGTCAAAAATCTTAAGAGAAACATGACCGGCTTGCGCGATTTCATATCTAATATTCGTACTGCCGTTGAAGGGATTCGGATAGTTCTGATCCAGATAAAATTTATTCGGAACCAGATCATCATTCCCTAAATATTTAACTCCGGTCACATTTTTTAAAACCCAATTATCCGGATCGAATTGAATCGATACAGGCTTAGAGCCGACTCTTATCTGAAATGTTTGAGACTGGGCATTATTGTAGACTGTTTTTAAAAGAGTACCGTTAGCGGATGTGATTAGAAACTGAAGCGGCATAGTGAAATATCTGGGATTCGAATTCACCGATTGGACAATGCTAATCGAGATCAGATATGTTCCGTTCACATCGGCTTTGTAGCTCCATTCAATGCTGTAAGCCGGAAAATTTTCTCCGTAGATCCACTCATTGAAAAAATATCTTAAGTCCTGGCCGGTGACACGCTCCGCTATCCTTTCAAAATCTTCTGTGGTTGCTGAACTGTATGAGAGTCCCGGCTCTACCAGATATTCTTTAAGGATTCTGAAAAATTTATCGTCTCCAGTTATTCCCCTAAGCATGTGAAGAACCATTGCCCCTTTTTTATATGAACGGGCGGAATTAAATATTTCATTCTCGCTGTTTATGTTTTGTACATAAATAGAGCCGGCGGCAGTACGCGCCTGATTCATAAACGCATTTACATAAGTTTTGAAATCCGCATTGCCGTATTTCGCTTCCCTGTAGACGCATTCCGAATATGATGCGAATCCTTCGTTAAGCCAGATATTCTGCCAGTCTTTGCATGTCACTTTATCGCCGAACCATTGATGGGAAAGCTCATGGGCAATAACATTTTCGGAATTCATCGCCCCGCCGCCCATAGAGGTTATTGTCTGATGTTCCATTCCGCCTCCCCAGGCAAATTCGGCATGACCGTATTTTTCCTTTAAATATGGATAGGGACCGAACTTATCTGAAAAGATTTGAAGCATTCCGATTGTTTTTGCTACCGCTGCCGTTCTAGTGCTGTTGCTCTTTTCGGGATAAGAATAGTGAACCACAGGAAGAAATTTACCGGGCGAATATTCGAACTGGTCGTTTATAATCTGGTAATTTGTCATTGCTATCGATATCAGATAATTGGCAATCGGATAATGATTTTTCCATTTGTACGTTCTTGTTCCGTCCTGATTATCGGTGACAGATTCCAGCGAACCGTTAGATACGGAAATAAAAAATTTGTCGGCGGTTATCCACACATCAGAAGAATCGGCCTTGTCTGCAGGTGTATCTTTGCTGGGCCACCAGTCGCGCGCGCCGTACGGTTCGCTCAATGATGCAACCACTCTTTTGCCAAATGACTGATCATAAAAGGAGAAGGAAGCGCTGCTTATAGCTCCCGTTCCTGCGGAAGGAACCCCGCCGTAAGCAATGTCAACTGAAAATTCTTCATTTGTTCCGTACGCTCTGTTTAATGTGATTGATAATTTATTATCGGTTGTCTGAGTGTAGGATAAATTTGAATTCCCTGATTTTACCGACGTTACAGTCATATCGTATTTTAAATCCAGATAGAAGTTTGTTAAACCGTCTGCAACTGGTCTCGCTTTTACAGTGACTATTCCGTCCAGCCGGTCTGGATTTGTTGTTACGGTTAAATTAAGTTTGTAATAAGTGACATTAATGGTCTGGTCTCCGGGGTACTGCACTGTGCCGGATTTATCCAAAATGAAAGCCGACTTGATCTTAGCTTCTGAACAATAATCTGCTCCGGTCTGCGCGGAGAGTGAATAAGTAAAAATTAGCAGAATGAGAACGGTTTTCAGTTTCATAATCTTCACAATAATTTTGAGCAAAAATATTCAAAGATGCTTTCAATGAAAAGGTAATTTTAACAACATCTGATAAGGAAAAAAGGGAACTCCGGGAAACATTTCATTATATTCTAACCCGAAAAATTAAATTTCAGAATAACGGAACCGGTATATGTGGCAGAAAATTAAGAATATCAGTCTAACCAAATGGATAATAATTTCGATGGTTGTGGGCGCTGCGCTCGGTGCGCTTTTCCCGGAACTGTCTCAGAACATCAGAATTATTTCAAATGTGTTTTTAAGAATGATTAAATCAATCATTGTTCCTCTTCTGTTCGGAACTCTGGTGGTTGGAATTGCGGGACACGGAGACGATCTTAAAAGAATAGGCAAGCTTGCGTTTAAGACTCTCATTTATTTTGAAGTTGTCACATCTTTGGCGCTTATAATCGGCCTTATAGCCGTTAATATTTTTAAGCCGGGGGAAGGCATCTCTCTGCATGTCCAGACTCAAGCCGCGGCTCCGGTTTCAACGGAATCAATGTCTGCGCAGGGGATGATTGAACATATCGTACCGAAAAGTTTTTTTGAATCGGCTGCAAACAATGACATTCTTCAGGTTGTATTCTTCGCCATACTGTTCGGCATAGCGCTAACTCAGGTAAAAGGCAAACCGAAAGAGACAATGCTCAATTTTGCGGAAGGATTGTCCGAAGTGATGTTCAAGTTTACGAACATCGTTATGAAGTTTGCTCCCTTTGGAATAGGCGCGGCAATGTGCTATACAATAGGACACAGCGGTCTTTCCGTTTTGCTTAATCTTGGAAAGCTTATTTTGGTCTTCTACGGTGCGCTTGTTGTCTTTGTGCTCATAGTTTTTCTTCCGGTTATGTTCATTGCTAAAATCAACATTAAAAAATTTCTTGCGGCCGTTAAAGAACCGGCTCTGATTGCCTTCACTACTACATCGTCTGATGCCGCGCTTCCGGATGCTTTCAAAAAAATGATCGCGTTCGGAGTTCCCAAGAGAATTGTTTCGTTTGTAATTCCAACCGGATATTCTTTCAACCTTGACGGATCGACCCTCTATCTTGCAGTCGCATCAATCTTTATAGCCCAGGCGGCAGGAATCCAACTCTCATTGTCTCAGCAGATTTTGATGATGCTGACGCTGATGGTCACTAGCAAAGGTGTTGCAGCCGTTCCGCGCGCCGCGCTTATTGTTCTCTCCGGAACGCTTGTTTCGTTCGGCCTTCCGCTTGAAGGAGTGGCTGTAATTTTAGGAATAGATGAAATTATGGATATGGCGCGCACTACAATTAATCTTGTGGGCAATTGCCTGGCCTCAGCTGTAATGGCCAAATGGGAAGGAGAGCTGGAAGGCAGTTAATAGTTAAGAGTTAATAGTTAAAAGTTAATTGTAGGAGTTTTGAGTTAAGAGTTGAGCTTCAACAATTAATCCTATAATCTATTACAGGTTCTTTAATAGAAATTTAAAAACATTGTAATAATTATTGCATTAGTAAAGTCGATAAAAAAAGCTCCTACAATCGGCACAATTAAAAATGCTTTAGGTGCGGGACCGTATTTATCCGATAATACTTTCATATTTGCCATCGAGTTGGCCGTTGTGCCTAGCATGAATCCTAAAAATCCCGTGCTGATTACAGCGGCTTCATAATCTTTTCCCATCAGATGAAATATCGGCCATAAACAAACCAATGAGATCATAATTATCTGAACAAGAAGAATAGTTATTAGAGGGAGAGCCAGATCTGCAAGCTTCCATAAATTTAATGTCATTAACGCAATGACGATAAAAAGAGAGAGGGCAATATCTCCGAACTGATTTATTGTATGATGCGGAAGATTAAAAAGTTTTGTCTTGTCATCTGTGTTTCTGATTATTCCCGCAATCATCATTGCACCTATATAAGCCGGCAAAGTCAATCCCCAAGATTTGAATAAAAGGCTCAAGCCGCTGCCGATCCACATCGAAGCTAATATCACAACGATACTTTTAAGCATGTAGATATACTGAATGTCTTCTCCGGCTATCCAGCCTTTCTTTGAAGATTTATCCTTGTTGAATTCCTCTATAAGATGCTCGCTCGAAATATTTTTTTCGCTCTCATGCCTGTGCGTTTTGAGTTTGTATTTTTTTATAAGGTAAGTCCCAACAGGTCCTCCTATTAAGCCGCCGGAGATTATTCCCGCCATTGCGGCAGCCACAGCTATTGTTGCCGCGCCGTCCACGCCTTTTTGCTGAAACAGCGGTGCAAAAGCCAATCCCGTTGCCGGTCCTCCCGTTAATGTTACAGATCCGCTTAATACGCCCAGAAGAGGAGAGACGCCAAACGGAGAGGCTGCAATAATTCCAACTACATTTTGCGCCACTGCGAAAAATGTAGCAATAAAGAAAAATTTAAGAACAGCCGGACCGCCGACTTTCAGCAATGACAAACTTGCGTTGAGTCCCATGGTCGTAAAGAAAGCTATCATCAACGGCTCACGCAGGGTTGTATCAAATTTTAAAATTTCAATGCCGTATTGATGAGTTATAAGATTGAATAAGGCGATCAGCAAACCTCCGACCACCGGCGCGGGTATATTGTATCGTCCCAGAGGTTTAATTACTTTGCACAGAAGATGGCCGACGAATAAAAAAATTCCGGCCAGTGCGACGGTCTGTATGAGATCCAACTGAAACAAAATTCCTCCATTCGTATATTTAATCTATGGAAAGTTATTTCTGTTAATTAATAAGAGCCCTACCTATTTGTGCCGCTTTTTCACACTCTTATCATGACTCTCTTTTATCACAACAGATGCGAATATGGAAATTCCCAGAGTTGCTATTATAACCAAGAGAGAAATTTGAACAGGGATGTGAAGTACAGAGGAGAGAAGCATCTTGATGCCTACAAATAATAGTATGAAGGATATTCCGTATTTGAGATAACGGAATAATTTCAATATTCCGGAAAGTGCGAAAAATAAAGACCGTAATCCCAGAATCGCAAATAAATTTGATGTGATAGCCACGAATGAATCGCGTGTAATTGCGAGCACCGCAGGAATCGAATCGATGGCAAAGATAAGATCCGTAGACTCGATCAGAATTAATGTGATGAATGCAATAGTGGCATATTTTTTCCCGTCATGCTTTACAAAAAAATGGTCGGAACTTACATCGGTTTTTATTCTGAATAATTTTTTTGAAAAACGTACAAATATATTTTTCTCCGGATGAATCTCTTCATCCTTCGAGGTCATCATTTTATAAGCCGTATAAACCAGCACGCCGCCGAAAATGTAGATCATAAAACTAAACCGGGTAATGAGTTCAACTCCTGCCATTATGAATAAAATGCGGAGTACTACTGCTCCCAGAATTCCCCATTTGAGTATCCTCGGCTGATACATGTGCGGAATTTTCATAGTCTGGAATATCATAATGAAAACAAAAAGATTGTCAACGGAGAGGGAATATTCAATAAGATAACCGGTAATGAATTCGAATGATTTTGTCTCTCCGTGAGGGAAAAAATAATATAAAATAATTGCGAATAGAAACGCAGTCGAAACCCAGATTGAACACCAGAAGAGCGCAGTCTTAACCTGCAGATCCCCTCTTCGGTGATCTGTTACAAACATATCAACAAAAAAGACAGAAATAAAAAGTATTGAAAATACTATCCAAAAAATTAAATGTATGTCCATATTCTATACTATTTTGGTTATTGATTTTGACAAAGATAGAAACGAATTATTTAAAAAAATAGGATCCGGTTAATTGCTTCTATTAATCAAGTTGAACTATCAACTCTTAACTTTTAACTCTTCACTGTTTCCACGAATTCTGTTAAGACGCCGTTTGTTGATTTAGGATGAAGGAAAGCTATATTCAAACCTTCTGCGCCTTTGCGCGGTTCTTTGTCTATAAGCTGAATCCCTTTAGACTCTGTTTCTTTTAACGCAGCGTTAATGTCATCAACCGCATAGGCGATATGATGCACCCCTTCTCCGCGCTTCTCGATGAATTTTGCAACCGGACCATCGCTCTCCGTCGATTCGAGCAGTTCTATTTTTGTTTTGCCTATAAGAAAAAATGCCGTCTTCACTTTTTGGTCTTTCACTTCTTCTATGCCGTAACATTTCAAACCGAGAACTTCTTCAAAAAATTTAATGGAATCATTTAAATTTTTTACAGCGATTCCGATATGTTCTATGTGCGAAACTTCCATCTATGTCTCCCGTTAAAAATTAAAGAACAACATTTTCCTTGTATTCGCCGAACACCTGCCGCATTGCGTTACATATTTCTCCTATGCTGGCGTAAACTTTTACGGCGTCCAGAATGTAGGGCATTAAATTATCATTACCGGCAGACGCTTTTTTCAAGGCGTCCAGTTTCTCTTCAACTTCTTTACCGTCTCTTTTATTTCTCTGTTCATTCAAAAATTTTATCTGCTCTTTCTGGACCTTCTCATTTATCTTGAGAAGTTCGCTGTGCTCTTCGTCTTTGTCAGTAAATTTGTTTACACCCACTACAATTCTTTCACCGTTTTCAAGTTCCTGATTAAATTTATAGGCCGATTTCTGAATCTCCTTCTGAACGTAACCTTCTTCGATAGCGGTGATCATTCCTCCCAGCGAATCAATCTTATTAATATAATCTTCCGCTTCCTTTTCAATCTGATCCGTAAGGCTCTCGATGTAGAAAGAGCCGGCAAGCGGATCTATAGTATTGGCAACGCCGCTTTCGTATGCTACAATTTGTTGTGTTCTAAGAGCTATCTTGACTGATTCCTGGTTAGGAAGAGCCAGCGCCTCGTCCCTTGAATTTGTGTGAAGGCTCTGGGTTCCTCCGAGGACCGCAGCCAATGTTTGTATAGTAACCCTGACTATATTGTTGTCAACCTGCTGCGCCGTTAAAGCTGAACCGGCAGTCTGAGTGTGGAAGCGGAGCATCTGAGACTTATCTTTCTTCGCTTTAAATCTGTCCTTCATAATTTTTGCCCATAGACGGCGAGCGGCCCTGTACTTTGCAACTTCCTCGAGCAGATCATTGTGCGCGTTGAAGAAAAAAGAGAGCTGACCCGCAAATTCGTCCACATCAAGACCCGCATCTATTGCCGCTTTTACGTAAGCAATTCCGTCCGCTAATGTAAAGCCTACTTCCTGCGCCGCGGTCGATCCGGCTTCTCTTATATGATAGCCCGATATAGAAATTGTATTCCACTTCGGTACTTCCTTCGCGCAATATTCAAAAATATTTGTTATCAGGCGCATGGATGGTTTAGGCGGAAAGATATATGTGCCGCGAGCGATATATTCTTTTAAGATATCGTTCTGAATTGTGCCCGTAAGTTTTTCTCTTGATACTCCCTGTTTTTCCGCGACCGCGATATACATAGCAAGCAAAACGGAAGCAGGCGCGTTGATTGTCATGGAGGTTGAAACTTTATCAAGCGGAATTTTATCGAATAGAATTTCCATATCGGCTAAAGTGTCTATTGCCACTCCTACTTTCCCGACTTCACCCAGAGACATCGGGTCATCGCTGTCGTAACCGATCTGGGTAGGAAGGTCGAACGCCACGGATAACCCGCTCTGTCCTTCATGCAATAAATAACGGTATCTCTCATTAGATTCTTTCGCCGTGCCGAATCCGGCATACTGCCGCATCGTCCAGAATTTTCCTCGGTACATAGTAGGCTGCACTCCGCGGGTGAAAGGGTATAGACCGGGATAGCCGATTGTTTCATTGTATGAACCGGGTTCTCTGTCCAAAGGAGTGTAAATATTTTTAACTGGCGTGAATGACTGCGTAGTAAACTTTTTCTGTCTTTCCGGAAATTTCGATACAGTTTTCTTGTAAAGATTCTCTTCCCAGCTTTTAAATTTTTCTCTTATTCCATTTCTTATATCATCTAAAGTCATTTTAATTCCTTTTGTGGAGTACAAAAATTACAATTCATATTCATTAAAATAAATTTAAAACTTGCTTTAATAATGTAATAATTGGCGCGAAATAAAAGTATCGTTAAAAGCTTGACACGATAGGAAGATTTTGATCGAATTTGCGGGTATAAATTCATTTAAATTGAAAAAAGGTGATTAATTTATTTGAGATAGGACTTGACAAAAGGCGGGTTAAAATTTATTTTTACGCCGCAAATTTATTCCGCGGTAGCTCAATGGTAGAGCATGCGGCTGTTAACCGCAGGGTTGCAAGTTCGAGCCTTGCCCGCGGAGCCCTTCGATAAGTCCCGTCCAAAAGACGGGATTTTTAATTTTAAATAATAGGGACGGGACTTCCTCAGGGCTCTGAGGCACGCCGGAGGCGTGATCGAAGAGCCAGATATTTATCTAAAGATTTTTCTTCCAAAATCATTCACAAATATTGGATATATTCTCATATTAAAATTTGGCATCTTCCAAGTATTAGGGGTGTGAATATGTCATCTTATTTTTACATTCTCAGATTAAATTCAGGTGGTTTATATTGCGGTTCCACTCGCAATCGTGAACAAAGATATAAAGACCACTTTGCCGGTCGAGGTTGCCGTACTACTAATTTGGATTTACCGATTAATGTTGAATACGAAGAAGAGTATGAATCTTACAAGAAAGCATTCCGGCGTGAACAACAAATCAAACATTGGACAAGAGCTAAAAAAGAAGCGTTAATAAAAAATGATTTTAATACATTAAAAAATTTATCCAAAAGAAGAAGCAAAAATAAATAAGCTTTCAACCTCTATGTTCGATCCGTTAGCTAACGGACTGCCCGCCAAAGTCGGGTAAACCCGCGGAGTTTTCCCTGAGCGAGAACCCGAATTTATCTATGGGGCGAGTCGAAGGGCCCTTCGATAAATCCTGTCTGCCAGAGAAAATTATAATTTGAAGAGAAAAAATATTCCCAGTGCTGTAAGTGCTAGACCGTACCATCTCTCAAGAATTGCTGCTTTAGATTTGATTGCCACCTTAGCACCAAGGAATGAGAAGGGTACGGAGCCCAAAGCAAGCACTCCAGTAACCGCCCAATCAATATGTCCTAAATATGCATGGACAATCGTTCCGGGGATAGCTAGAAAAATTGAAACGGCCAATGAGCATGCAAACGCTTTTTTAATGGGAAGATTTAAAATACGAGCAAAGCTTGGTGCCAGAAGAAATCCTCCCGAATTAGCCAGAAGCCCGGATATAAGTCCGATACCTGTCGCAACTAAAAATAACTTCAGACGCCAGAATTTAGGATGCACGCTTTCCATTTCATTATTTTCATTATTAGCTTTAATCTCTTTGGGAAAGAGAAGAAAGCTAATTCCGAAAGCCAGCACCATCATACCTGTGATTATTAGAAGCGGTGTGGATCCGGTAAAATGTGTCAGGTAGGAACCTAAAATAGTTGCAGGAATACCGAATACCACGCTCCATAACACAATTTGTTTGTCCAGCAGTTTTGATCTCCAATATTCTACCGATGCAATGAATGTGCCTGGCACAGTGGCAGGCAATGGCGCCGCGACCGCAATAAAACCGGGCACACCGATAAGACTTAGAAGCGGAGTGGCAATCGCGCTTCCCCCTTTACCGAATAATCCTCCTAGAAATCCGACTACTACCCCAATCAAAAATATACTTATCAGATGCAGAATCATTTTTGAACGCCTTTGAATTCGCTTTGACGTAAAAATTATTTAATTGCTATTAAATACAGGCAAATAATTTTTAAAAATTATCATAAACTTATATAACAAGTTTACAAAACATTTCACTTTATAAAAAAGAGGTGGAATAAATTAATGTGAGTTGTCTTTGACATCGAAGCGGAAAATTATAAAACGGTTAAATGACGGAATTAGTTTGTTGTTGTAATCAGATTCTATACAACAGAGATAGTAGCTTAGCTAAGGTAAGTATTAGCCACACTTTTACAGATTAAAAATTAAACGTACTGAGACGGATTGATAAATTATTTCGCTTTTCTGATTTCTGTCAGAGTTCCCAAATTAATAAACAGATCATATGCTTCCCGAGCTTTTTGAATGCCAAAAACAGGATAATCGATAAAATATTCATAGGGCAGATCACCCAGATTGGAATTAAGCTTGAGTGCCCCTTTGTTCGTCCACAATGAATCGAGAGGAAATCTGTCTGTACCGCTCAGCATTACACTGGCAATTTCATTTTCCGGCACTCCCATCTTCTTTAATCTCGGGAAAATTGGTGATCTGGTATCGCTGTCATAACGGTATCTGCCGTTTTTAAGCATATGCATTCCTCCGCCGTACACTAAAATCCTTGCGTCTTGAAATTCTTTAATTGATGAATAAACCTTTTCTGCCATCGTCTCGTTACGGGTATCGGTGAGTAAAATTCTGTTAAACAAAACATGTAGACTGTTCTCGTCGAACGCAATTACCTTTTTAATTCTCCCCTTATTAATAAAAGCCCATTTTAAAATATATTCAAGCGGCAGATTATGCCCATTTTCAAAAACTTTTTGCAGATGCTTTTCATCGCCGGTTGAAAGATATGCGTCGATCTCCTCCTGACTACCTTGGGATAATTCCAGCAGCAAGACGATCGGTTTATCATTCAGCTTATCCAAAATCTGTGTAAAATATATTTGCGGTTCAGCTACAAAGTGATTCTCGCCCACCAATACTATTTTTTTCGGAGCTAGAAATGCAGAAACTTCATCTATATTCATCAATGTAGCGGACAACTCGCTTTTGATTTTTCCGATATCTACTTTATTAAATCCTTTGAAAGAAGGATTGCTCTCTTTGGGCTCCAAAATAATTCTAACCGCGATAATTAATGCAATGATAAATACTGCAATTACCAGCCGTTTCTTATTTTTCATTTGAACTCCGGATAAAATTAATAACTAAATAAAAATCAGAGAGAAAGTGTTCTTATGACGTTTAAGGATAAAATTTGTTTTGTAAATACTAGCCCTATTTTAGGGAAAAATATTGCCGGGGAGAAAATTATGAACATAATAATTATAGAAATGATGGTGGTAAAAAAATATCCGGAAACGAAATCAGAGTTCCCAAATTAAATTAAGCGAAAGGATTGTTTTTCCTGCGGGCAAAATGATTAGAGGCAAAAAATATTCTCTAATTATTTCTTATATTAATTTCAAAACGAATGAAATTAGGATTATCATTATGTGCAGTATGAAAAAAGTATTTCTTGTTCTTTCCCTTTTGGGAACTTCACACATTAGTCTAGCGCAAACCGGCTGGATTCAGCAGAGCAATCCCATTGCTCCCAGTATTTCAAATTCACTCGGCAAAATACAGTTTGTAAGTTTGATAGAAGGGTGGGTCTCGGCAGCGAACGGAAATCTGCTGCACACTACAAATTCAGGCACCTCCTGGAACATAGTAACTCCTTTCCCGAACGACACAGTTTCTTCCATTGCAGATCCATCGATCTCTATGTGCTGGATAAATCAAACTCATGGCTGGAAAATGAATTGGCTGGGCACCAGTTTAAATAATGCCCACGGTGCGGTAATACATCAGACTACAAACGGAGGAATCAGCTGGACAAAAAAGATTCTTTCAACTGCACCGGGGGATGCCGGACTGCAAGTCCAATTCGTTGATGAAAATAACGGCTGGGTGATGATTTATAATTTTGTTTCCGGCGTCGCAAAGTATCTAAGGACAATAGACGGAGGGGCGACCTGGAACAGTTTTAATGGTGCCGGGATTTTTTATTTTATTGATTCTAAGAATGGATGGGCAATAACAGGCGGAGATTCGCATCCCAATCCTCCTTTTAAAATTTATAAGACTACAGACGCCGGCGTTAATTGGGCAGAACAGTATTCCGATAATAGTGCAGGCGGTTATAATGCTATACAATTTACAGACATCAACAACGGATGGATAATTGGCGACAACAGCAAAATATTAAAGACAACTGACGGAGGAGCAAATTGGATAAGTATCTCTAATACCGGAATAAATTCTAATGCAAAAAGCAAGTGTCTTTTTTTTATTGATGCCAGTACCGGTTGGATTGGTACTAATGACGGAATTATTGATAACAATCCGGGACGAGTTATTCTTTTTACAACCAACGGCGGTTCAACATGGAACAAGCAGTCTCCCCCGATAACAAACAGTATTTTTAGCATATTCTTTTGGGATAAAAATAACGGTTGGCTCACTGCGGATAACTGTGTGCAAAATTGTAACGGAGCTGACTCTCTAAAAATATGGCAGGGTGCAATCTGCCATTTAGCCGATGGTGGTCAGACAGCAGTTCATGAGACAAATAATTCAATGCCGGTTGATTATTCTCTCTTACAAAATTATCCAAATCCATTTAATCCAGTGACGGAAATAAATTATTTTTTACCCAAAACGGTTTTCGTGACAATCAAAGTTTATGACAGTTTAGGTAAAGAGATAACAACATTGGTAAATGGAATAAAATTGAGAGGTAATTATAAAATCGATTTTGACGGCAGTGAACTTGCAAGCGGAATCTATTTTTATAAGATGCAAGCAGGCACATTTGTTTCAACAAAAAAACTGTTATTGCTCAAATGATTCAGAGCACAAAAAAAAATATTACAGCTTATTAGAATCAAAGATTGCACGTTGAACAAAGCCTAATAAATTGCCTTATGCAATACTCATGCGGGCGGTTCTATTTACCATTTTTTCGATAAAAATCTTTCGCAAGCATTTAACCTTTTCCCAAATTTGTGCGTCTAAAGTTCTGAAAGGAAAAATAAGATGGACTTGACAGAAAGATTCCCGCTGTACGTTTATTCCGGGATCGAACAAGGGTTCCGGGTTAAATTAATTAATGAACCGGATGAGTTCAAAGAATCGTTAAACGGATTTTATCCGCAGATAAATTTTCATAGCAGATTGAAAGACCCGGTGGATCTGATTCATCTCTTCACAAGGTCGAAAAAAGAACTGATGGTTGAATTGCCGGCTCTTGCCAAATATATTAAAGAAGAGGGAACGCTCTGGGTAAGCTGGCCCGATAAAAATTCAAATCACATTTCCGATTTGGACGAGAAGTCGGTTAGAGAGATTGGACTTCTAAACGGATTAGTGGAAATGGAATTTGGAACCATAGGAGGCAACTGGAGCGTACTTAAATTCAAATTCAGAAGTGGAGAATAAAATGAAAATAATATTGTGGCTTATACTGCTTTTCTTCTGCGCGCCTCTGGCATTATTTGTCCTTTTACTCTATCCGGTAGTCTGGATATTTTTGCTTCCGTTCAGAATAATTGGAATTGCTGTTGACGGAGTATTCGATCTGCTTGGAGCTTTATTAAAACTCCCCGCAAAGATTCTGCGGGGAATTTAATTTTCAGGTTACTTCTTAGGCGTCCATTCTTTCAAGAATGTCATAATCTTTTCGTCGTCGTACGATTTTTCTTTTTCCAGTTCCCCTGTATTTTTCGAGAACAAAAATTTTCCGTCGTTCTCCAAAATAAAAATGTGAGGATATCCGGGAACTTTTGGATACTGGGAAAGGAATTTTTCATTCTTATTATCCGGACTCCAGTTTACTTTCTGCACAACAAAATTATCATGCATGTATTTCAGCAGTTCCGGATTAGCTTCCAAAAACGAGTCCAATCTGTGGCACCAGATGCACCATTCACCGCCTACATCCAGAAGAATTCTTTTCCCCGATTTCTGCGCATCTTCGACGCTCACTTTAAGATCGGCAAAAGGATCCCGCTTTGGATCGAATTTGGGCGCGCTGCTTTTGGGCATTTCCGTCTGCGCATTTGCAAGACTGACAAATACTAACACAATAAGGGAAAGCAGAAGAGATTTTTTCATTTCATCCTCATTTCTGAATTATGATCTTATTCTATTTTAAAGATAGTACAAAATCACTATTCGATGCGATAATTGAAATGTTAAAATGTTTTAAAATAATTTCCGGCTGCAGGAATCTTCTTTTATCAGGTTATAATTCTCAATATTTTTGTTCAAAAGTTTATAAATCCATATTGGAGCGTTTAATGAAATACCGTGTTATGAAACCTTTCACCTTATTCCTGTTTTTGGTATTAACATCTGCCATACATGCTCAGCAATCAGATCCTGCCTCTTCAATAAAAAAAGAAGATCTGTTGAAGACAGTTAAATTTCTGGCAAGCAAAGAACTGGGAGGCCGTCTGCCCGGAGATATCGGGTATACAAAAGCTGCCAATTTTATGAGCGGTGAATTGAAAAAACTGAAACTAAAAAAAATGAACGGTAAAGATTACTTTCAAAAACTAAAAGTAGAATACAATAAAATTTTACCTCCGGAACATTTGACTGTTATTCAGAATGGAAGGAAAATTAATTATAAGTTAGGAGATGATTACGCATACAGGGGATTTACGGGTGCGGGAAAAATAAATTCGCCGGTTGTCTTTTGCGGCTACGGATTATCTCAGCCGGAATTGAATTATGATGATTATGCCGGGATTGATGTTAAAGGAAAAGTAGCGATGGTCTTCAAATATAATCCGAAGTGGAATGTTGACGGAAAAAATTTTACAAACGGAAACCCGAGAGAAAAGGCGATAGTGGCTGCGGAACACGGCGCAGTCGGAATTTTATTCGTTTCATTTCCGAACGATGCCGAGCCGCAGAGACCGATTGGAAGCGTTATTGCGGGAGCGGGAGAGCAAATGATAAACTTTCCGGAAGTGCATATTGATCTTCCGGTTGCCGATAAACTGTTTGAAGGAAGCGGAACTACCTTAAAGGAAATGCAGACTAAGATAGACAATACGAAAAATCCCTCGTCACTACTTTTGCCAAATAATGTCGAAGTTGAAGTTCACGCCAAGTACGAAAAAGAAAAAGAAGTTATGAATGTTGTCGGAATTCTGGAAGGAAGCGATCCTGTTTTAAAGAATGAATATCTTGTCATCGGCGCGCATTTGGATCATGTAGGTTCACAGGCGGGAAAAATATATTTCCCCGGCGCAAATGATAATGCATCCGGAAGCGGTGCGCTTCTTCAAATTGCCCGATGCTTTGCATCAATGAAGGAGAAACCAAAACGCTCTATAGCGTTTGTCTTTTTCGCGAGCGAAGAACAGGGTTTGTACGGGGCAAAATTTTTCTCTGAAAATCTTCCGGCGCCGAAGGAAAAAATTAAAGCTATGATCAACATGGACTGCATCGGATACGGTGATTCCATTCAGGTAGGCGGAGGAAAATCATTCGAGAATCTGTGGAAAACGGCGAAGAAGCTGGATTCAGAAAACGATAAGCTGATGGTGGCGTCAACCGGCGGGGGCGGCGGCGCGGACGCGGATCCGTTCTTTCAAAAGGGAATTCCCACACTCTATTTTGTAACAACAAACAGCTATAAGCATCTTCACATGATTAGCGACAAAGTTGAAACATTGAACGGAAAACTGTTTGAAGCGATCACAAAACTCGCGTTCAGAACCGCGCATGCAATAGCAAATGACTGATAATAGCATGGATATTTCCATTGTCATTCCTGCATACGATGAAAGCAGCAAGATAGAGAAAGATCTTCTCCTCGCCGGTGAATTTTTTCGGAAGAATAATCTCTCCGGCGAAATCATTGTGGTTGATGACGGGAGCCGCGACTCAACAAGCGACCGCGTCCGCGCCGCCGCGCAGAGCATGAATCTGCCGGTTACGCTCATCCGGAACGAATCTAATTCCGGCAAAGGTAACGCGGTGCGAAAAGGAATAATGCGGTCGAACGGCAATTATATTGTATATCAAGATGCAGGGGCGACAGTTCCTCTGGATTACGCACTTACCGCAATTGATCTGATCAAAAAAGGAAATGCCGATATTGCAATCGGCTCTCGGAAGCTTCCCGGTTCGATAATTACAAAGGAACAGGAAACTGACAGAAAAATAATCTCCAGATCGTTCAAGCGTATAATAGATATTTTATTCGGCGGACTTGCCCATTTCAGCGACACACAGTGCGGATTCAAAATTTACAGAAGAGAAGCAGCGAAAGAAATTTTTAGTAAATCTAAAATTGACGGATTTATTTTTGAAATAGAAACGCTTTTAATTGCGCAAAAGAAAAATTATAAAATTGTTGAATTCCCGGTTGAATGGGGATGCGACAGGGACAGCAGGATTAGTTTATTGAAGAGTCCATGGAAAATAATTTTAGATCTGATAAAAATTAAGATGGGCGGATATTAACTCAGGGGATAATTTTTATCAACGAAGAATCTCCTGCGGAAAAGTAATTTTTTGTTTCAGAATAACCGGCATCCAAAACTACTCCATACAATTCCTCATTTCCTTCACAAATCTCTTTAACTTTAGCGTTATCCAATATCATAAAGGCAGTTGAGAATCCTTCCGACATAATTGCCGAGCGGCTGAAAGCCCACGCGCAAAATTTCGACAATGCAGCTTTTCCTGTCGAAGGATCGATTATATGCCCCCCTTTTTTTATTCCGGAGCCGCTGACGGAAACATCTTTAAGATATAATTTTAATATCTGTTCATTGCTGTCGAACGGATTTGAAATAGTAACTGCCCAGCCCGAAAATTCTTCCGGCGCGCCGATTGCTTTAACACTGCTGAATCCGCCGTGAATCAGCGCGGATGTAATTCCGTAATCTTTCAGGATCAATTCCGCTTTTTCAATGGCGTATCCTTTGCCTATTCCACCTAAATCGATAAGCGTATTCTCGCTCCTTCTCAAAACGCTCATCTCTTCTTCATCCAGGATCAGATTCGGCAAATCAGAATTCTCTCCTTGGTCCGCATAAGTTATGTCGAACGCGCGTGAAGTAAGCGCTTTCAATTCCAGCGCCATCCTTATACATTCAAACGCATCTTCTGTAATAATTAATTTTTGTCCGGCAGGCAGAGTGTTGATATTGGATATCTCGCTGTTTGGCCTATATCTGCTAAGTTCATCTTCAAGCCGGTCGATTTCGCTGAATGCCGCCCACGCTGCCTGTTCCGCATAATCAGGATCCTCGTTCTGAATGTAAAATTCAAATAGCGTTGCCATGGCATGATGCGTGAACTTGTGAAGATCATATATTTCAGAGAGTTCGTTTGTCATTATCTGCCTTGAAGATACTGATCATAAAGATCTTTTCTTACGTAACCTCTAATTTCAACTCCCGGGCGGATTTCCATGTACTTATCGAAAAGTGGAATGTAAAGATTAACTTCTCCCGGCTTTGGTCCGGAAAAAAGTTTATCAACAATTTTATCTTCAAGATCCGGTTTGGCAATGATCACTGGATATTTGTAAACATCATCCGGAACGGAATCAAACCATCCCGTATTTTTGAAGGATCTTAAATACCAAGGAAGAGGCCAGTAATCGTCTTTGCCGGCAATTACGCAGATGAATGTTTTATCTTTCTCTGCCGCGGCTGAAGTGATTTCGCGAATTCGGTTCCCGATAATTTCTACGTCAGGAGTGGCCTGCGAATAGACGAACGGATTTTGCGGGTGATACTGGTACTTAAATGATATCTGATATGCCTGCAGTTCCTGATGCACAACTCCGACAGCAGCAATGAAGATGAAAAGATGTCTGAAATATTTTTTTGAATGAGAAATAGTTTCATTAATACCGTATGCGGCCATAATCAAAATGCCGGTCCAGAATGTCATCATTGTCCAGGGTGTCTTATACGGAATGAGAGAATAGATTACAGTCTCAAGAATTGTGAAGACCAGAATTATTTTAATAAAACTATTTTTAGGCTCTTCGTTATTCCAATACTTTATTGCGAAAAATATTCCCGCCAGTGAAAAAAGAAGGATAAAAATTTCCGTGAAGGTGAACGAATCGATTTCTTTGAAGATGATTAATGAAAAGTAGTAGTGCCAGGGATAAATATGTTCCGGAAAATTCCCCGCCTTATAAAAATAATTGGAGACTGCTTTCAGCGAATCAAATATTCCGCGCGCATTGGTGAAGAACGAGGTGAAAAGCAGAACCGAAACAAGGCCGAATGGAATTATGAATAGCAAAATAGTTTTTATGCCGAATATTTTTCCGGCAAAAGATTTTTGACTCAAAAAATGGAGAAGCACAAATGTTAAAAAGACCGATCCAAACGCAAGAAGACTCGTTTCTTTGGATGCAAATGCCAATCCCGCAAAGAATCCGCTCAAAATCAGCCAAACATTTTTTCTTCCAGTTAGGAATTTGAATAGAGAGATAATAAAACAAAATGTGAAAGAAACGAGAAGCGATTCCTGAATGTAATACCGACTGTAAAAAACAAGTATCGACGAAAATGAAAGAAGAAGTAAAATTATCAGTAAAAAATTATTACCAAGCTCCTTTTTCAAAAAAAGAAAAAAGAATAGTAAAAGAATTCCGCTCAGTGCAGGAATGATTCTCAATGTGGATTCTGTGATGGCTCTGATATTTTTTACGCCTGAAAGAGCAGCGGGAATAAGAGTCAGATAATTTAAAGCCGGACCGTGATATTCGACCGGATCGTAGCGGTAATAATTATTCTCGAGCAGTTCGCCGAACTTTGATGCGTGCACTGCTTCGTCCACGTGCATGGGACGATTACTTAAACTGCCAACTCTCAGCAGTATGCCAATAAAAAAGGCAGCAATTAAAATTATGCTGCCTCTGAATTTATATTTGAAAATATTATTTTCCGTAAACTTCAACCTCTATATAATGGTTAAGATCGTCTCCGTTGTTTCCCTTGCTGAATAAACGGACAAAGCGGGCAGACTGACCTTTCGCATCGATCAGTTTACCCTCTGCAGTCTCAACATAGTTCTTGTCTTTACCGGTTCCCATGCCGCTTGAATTGTCGTTGTCATTATTGAAAAGTGTTCTCACATTTTTCGTAAACTTTGCATCGTCTGCAATTTGAACAATCACATCGTAATAAACGCGGGGCTGTTTGTGATAATGCCAGACCACGATCGCGTAAATGTTGGCCGGCTTTTGGAGATCGAGAATAACCCATTGTTTCATTGGACCGAGCTCCACGAAATATCCTTCCTCCGCTTCCGCTTTACCGTCGGTGATAAATTTCAAATCGCCTATAATAGGATACATGTCTGAACTTGTAACCGGTTTGCCGAGTGCGATATTTTTAACTCCTTTCGGAGCCATGAAAGGGGGGCGCGGTTTGCCGAGCGGCTTCTCAAGATTTGAAATGGCGAGATTAGTGGGCGTGCCTACGAACATTGCCTTGGGCAGCTTAATCGGTATCGGCGCAAGATCGTTCTGAGCGGAAATGAATTGAAATCCGCCCAGAAGCAAAAAAATAGCCGCCGCCTTAAAAATTTTTGTTTTCATCTTAGTTGTCTCCATGCAAATTATTTTATAACTGATTTAGTATTCGTTAATGGATAGAGAAGTGAGAATGAATAAAAGAAAAATGATAATGCCAGAAATAGAACTGAGATCTGATGAATTAGTAAAAGATTATCCAATCCCTCAGTGCCGAAAATGGGAAAGAGGCTTAAGGCAATCGACGCTATTGCCGGAATGGAGAAGAAAGCAAAGACCCAGAAAGAAATTTTCCTGATTATGATGTGCGCGTTCAGATGCAGATCCTTAAATGAAAATCCTTTCAGACGGAAAATATCCTCTTTGCCTAATGAATGCTGACCGGCGAATAAAAGAATTAAAAGCGCCAAGGCTGCACAAAAGAAGGGTGCGGCTAAAATGTGAACCAAAAGAAATATTCCGTACAAATGTTTTCCGATAAGAGGGGGAATGAATCCGGTGACAATCAAAATAAGAGCTAATGCTGCCGTAAAATAGAAGAGAATGCGTTTTGCGTGTGGAAGAAATCCGCCGAAATGCTTAAATGTGAAACGGGAAAATGATTTTGCCTCTTCTTTCAATGCGCGCAGATAAATTCTATGCAGATATTTAAATGCAAATCCCCGCTTGTTCAAAAGGTAAGCGAGATAGACCGCCGGAAGAATCAAAAATAAAAAAACAAATAATCCGTACATCGTAAATCATTCCCATAAATTATTTTCAGAATCAGCCGGCGGATATTTTGCCAGCGCAAGAATCCCTTTTCCGACAAATACCAAAACGGTTAACAAGATGACGAGCAGAGAAAAAATTATTATTCCTTTTAGGAGAGGACGGAAGAAGAACGAGAGAGATAATAATTTGTAATATACCGTTCCCAGTTCTTCGAATGAATTCATTTTCAAAGAACCCGCTTTAGCCGAATAAGGCGTTTCAATCGAAACGGTTCCGAAGAAGAAATTAGAATTCCATGAATGACAGTCGTTGCATCCCTTAGCGCCCAGAGCTTGTGCCGCAGGACGCACATCATGCGCCAATGCCCAGGAATACGGCTTAATATCCGCATTCGACTTAATGTTAAGCTCCGATTTTTCACTCAGCTCAAAATAGTTTTGGCCCGACACAAAAATTATTTTCCTGCCTTTTGCAGAATTTTTATTCATGAACCTCAGAGCTTTTGTAAGAAAAGTATCATTGACGCTTTGAAGTCCGTCGGCAGTTTTAAGTGAATCGGTCTTTAATAAAACTGAGAGAGAATCAGAAAATTCCCCGACAGGAAGCGGCGCAATTTTATCATCTTTTAATTCAGCCCAGTAAGACGCCCATAATAATTTTCGAGGCTCAATTTTTCCCTCCTCATTTTTAACATAAACGGGCATTTGAATGTGCGGAAGAAGATTGGCGGACTTGTTTATTCCGGGCAGCCCCAGTTTATGCGCACGGCTTGTTTTTACCAGCCCGCTCTTTTCTGAAGGTATAAGTCCCGAATGGCACGCAGTGCATGATAATTTTTCAAGATGAAGTGATGGAAGCCCTAAATGTTGTGGAGCCGGGGCTCCAAGTTTTCCGTTTGCATTTTCTCTTTTTAAATGACAGCCCTCGCAAGTGTAAGAAATTACCGAAGGATCATTTTTTATTTTAGCATCGTTCTTAAATCCTCTTGTGATTTCGTGGTTAATTCCGTTCGTGTGGCAGTCAACGCAAAGCAATCCTTTTTTCAAATGAACATCTTCGTCCGCTGCAAGAATTTTATTTTCTTTTCTATCCGCGTTTGCGCTTGAATGGCAGTAATAGCATCTGTCATTAGGAATGCGTCTCTTGATATCGAAAAAAACTTTGTTGCCGTTGAATGCCGGTTTTGTATAGCTGACTGAAGGAGGAGAAAATACCCTGAGATCGACATCCGCAAATGTGTTGCTGTTGTACTGATCAAAATTGTCGGGCATCTCTTTGGCGGAACCTTTTACGACCGAGAAATCTGTGCCGGCAGCCGCAGCCCATCTGAAATTCTGTTTAAGAATATTCGCGGAATATTCGGCGCTGTTGAAACGTTCTCCCGCATCATGACAGATGAGGCAATTAACAGGCAGTTTTCCCGATATCTCCCATCTGAAATAATTTTCCGGTTTCTCAAGCGATTCATCTTCAGAAATTCTGCCTCCGGTATAATGTGTGCCGAAAAGTTTAAGAAAATCGAACGGAGATATTTTTACTTTTTCAGGAGAAAAAGTTCCTCCCCATCCGCGGTAGGAAAGCGGAAGCACAGTTAAGCTTTTTAAATCCAGATATATCCACGGCTCTCCGTTTCTGTCAAATGAAGATTTTGCGGCCGGGGAATTAAAATGATAACCTTTCGAAATAATCTCGTATGAATGGCAGTCGCCGCAAGTGTACTTGGTGGAGAAAGGGAATTGCGGATTGTCATCCGGAAGAATAATATTATTATTCTCGTCCAGCAATTTTATTACATGAATCGGTTTCGACCGGGATCCGTCCCGTTCGTCTCCTATCTTTTTATCCTGAGCCAAAGAATAATTAAGCGAGAGGAGATAAAATAAAGCTATTAAAGAGAATGAAAATTTATTTCTCATAGAAGACAAAAATGTTCAGATTCTAAATTCACTTTTATTGAAGAAGATTTCCCGCTTGGATTTTACAGCTTCGTTGACTTTTAACACAGTCACTGCTGTCTCATAACCTACGTCAACCGGACAGTTTAATTCCGCTGTCCCGCGGACCGCATTGAAAAAATTTTCAAGATGCGGTTTGTGGTAAGGATCGTTGAAAAGTATGGGCAGTTTATGTTTTTGCGGCGCAACAGTTTCTCTTACATCTAGAACAGCGCCGGTGGATGCGGGCTTTTCGTCCACAGGTGCTTCCAGATATTTCATGCGTATCCATTTTTCCCAGTCTATGTTTCCCGGTTCCTTGTAAACGCCTACTCTGCCGGCGGATTCGGAAATTGTAAGCGAGCCCTGGTCGCCCATAAAACTTTCGAAGTAGCCCTGATTGCTGTTTGTGGTAATAGTCTGATAACTGGCTCTTACCACTCCTTTTTTAGTTTTAAAGCTGAAAGTGGCAATTACGTTGTCGTACCATTCGTGTGTTTTCTTGTCGTAATAATCTGTGCCGCCGCTTGCGATAACGGAATTAGGAGCGGCATTAAGAAACCAATTATAAATATCAATCTGATGAGAACCTAGATCGACAATAGGACCCCCGCCTAATTTTTTATACCAGCGCCAGTTCCTATGCTGATGCATATTTTCAAAACCGTATTTTTTCAGAACTGCGGCGGGAATCGCATTCGGCTTAGGCCATCCGTTATCCGGCTGAACAGAACGGTTCCACTGTCCGTTAACGGTTGTAATTCTTCCAAGAATCTCCGCCTCGTTGATAAGATGATTATAACAGTGAAGATAGTTCGGATTGCTTCTTCTCTGATGACCGATCTGAACTTTTTTACCGGTTCTTCTCTGAGCTTCAACAATTCTTCTTGCGCCTTCGAGAGTGTTTGACATCTCTTTTTCGCAGTATACATTAAGCCCGGCTTCCATGCAGTGAACTGCATGATCGGCATGCCAGAAATCGGGCGTTGCAATTATAACAGCGTCAAGATTCTTCTCCTTCGAGAGCATTTCCTGATAATCTGTGTAAGGATTGAGCTTATGTCCGTATTTCTGAAGAAGGCGATAAGCACGCTGAAGATTGTATGATTCCCATATATCGCAAACGGCTTTGAATTTTATATTCGGGATTTTCAAACATGCATTTATCAAAACCTGTCCCTGTGCGCCGGTGCCGATAATTGCAATGTTCAGATCTTTTGAGAAACTGTCCTTGGAAAAAGTTTTAATGTAAGGAGAGAATATTACTCCCGCTCCGGCTGCGGCAGAAACTTTTAAAAATTCTCTCCTGTTAAGATCATTCTTGTCATTCATAATAAATTTATCTGTATTGGAAAATTTATTTTTTAAAGCTCCCAGCCGGTTTTATATTGTTTAGTTAGAAATTCGTTCGCTTCCGGCAGATTCGGGAATTCAAATTTTTCAGGATCCCACTGAAGCACAGTGTTTTTATCAGCCGTCCTTATTGCCACATTGCCTAGAAGCATTACTTCGGTCAGAGGTCCCGAATAGCTGAAATCCGTTGTGCTTCTTGTATTATTTTTTATTGCGTCCGTCCATTCAATATAAATTCCCGGAGAGCGTGGTAAGGTTTTTTCCGGTCTCGTGTATTCCTGCATTTTAGTTTCCGGAATAATTCTGACTCCCGTTCCGTAAGTGCCGTGCATAATTTTTCCCTTAGTACCTATATAAATTACGCCGCCGCCGCTGTCACCCATTTTTCTTCCGGGTTCCAATTCTTCGGGACGCGGAGGCATCAGTCCGCCGTCATACCATGTTAGTTTGACAGGCGGCTTGCCGTTGCGTTCAGGAAATTGATATGTAACCATTGAGGCGTGAGGGAAAGTCTCTCCGTTTAATTTTGTAGAGGAAGCCTGCACGGTTAAAGGCTGCCCAAGTTCCAGAGCCCAGAACGGCTGATCTATAAAGTGCGCGCCCATATCTCCAATTGCACCCGTTCCGAAATCGTACCAGCCGC
>JAKAMT010000033.1 GCA_021812705.1 Bacteroidota bacterium
AGAAAGCGCTTAACTCCGGCGCATCGAAAGTTTACATCGAAGATCTTACAAAAACTTTTCTGGAAGAATATGCTTTTCCTGCTTTAAAGGCCGGGGCGATTTATGAGGAAGCATATCCGATGGCCTGTTCGTTAGGCAGACCCCTTCTTGCAAAGACATTAGTGGACATCGCAAGAAAAGAGGGTGCAAACATGGTCGCTCACGGCTGCACGGGAAAAGGAAATGACCAGGTGCGCTTTGAAGTTTCCGTCGGCGCGCTCGCGCCTGATTTAAAAAATTTGGCGCCCCTCAGAACATGGGAATTCAAAAGCCGCGATGAAGAGATAGATTATGCGCAGAAAAACAATATTCCGGTCGCGGTGACGAAAACAAATCCGTATTCAATAGATGATAATATATGGGGAACCGCTATTGAATGCGGCGTGCTTGAAGATCCGATGGTTGAACCGCCGGCAGATGCATATCTGCATACGGTAGCACCCGAAAATGCGCCTGATATATTTGAAGAAGTGTCGATCGAATTTGTAAAAGGAATTCCTGTCGCGGTGAACGGAAAGCATTTGGACAGCGTTGCACTTGTAACTTTGCTTAACGAGATCGGCGGAAAGCACGGAGTGGGAAGAATTGATCTGATCGAGAACAGATTAGTCGGAATTAAATCGAGAGAAGTTTATGAAACTCCGGGTGCAACTATTTTACACTTCGCACATAAGGAATTGGAAAGACTGACATTGGAAAAATCAGTCGCTCATTACAAAACTCTTATTTCGCAGGAATACGCAAACCTGATTTACAACGGATTGTGGTTTACTCCTTTGAGAGAAGCGCTGCAGGCATTCGTTGATAAAACGCAGGAACGCGTTACGGGAATTGTAAAGGTTAAACTGTACAAAGGAACCTTGCGCGTTACCGGAAGATCCTCCGCATATTCTCTTTACGATCCCGCGCTTGCAACTTACACCGCAGATGACCAATTTGACCATACGGCTTCGGAAGGGTTTATAAAAATTTACGGACTGCCTTACAAGACATACAGCCGCGTTGATGAAAGAGTTGCAGCTGAAAATAAAAATTTGAGAATTTCTAATGGCACTTTGGGATAGCAGATTTAAAAAACCTTTAGCGGATATTGCGTTAAAATTTTCATCGTCTATTCACATCGACGGAAAATTTTACGATGAGGATATAACCGGAAGCGAAGCGCATGTGAAGATGCTGATGAAACAGAAAATTATTTCTGTAAAGGACGGAAATGCAATCTTGAAAGCATTAAAAGAGATAAGGAAAGAGATCTCCTCCGGTAAAATAAGATTCAATTGGAGGGATGAGGATATACACACTCTGATTGAGGATCTGCTTGTGAAAAAGGTGGGCGGGCGCGGCAAGCGGCTGCACACAGCGCGCTCGAGAAACGATCAGGTGGCGCTGGACGAAAGACTCTACATGCGCAAAGAGATTAACGCGCTTGTGAAATTAACCCGCACGCTTCAGAGAACTCTGCTTCAGAAAGCTGAGAAGCATAAAGAAACAATTATCCCCGGCTACACGCACTTGCAGCGCGCGCAGCCGCTTCTGTTTGCGCACCACTTGCTTGCGTATGTAAGCATGCTGGACCGCGACGTTGAAAGACTGCACGACTGCCTCGGGCGCGCAAACAGGGCGCCTTTAGGCGCAGCCGCGCTCGCCGGCACTACGCTCCAGATCGACCGCCTCTATTCCGCAAAACTTTTAAAGATGAACGGAATAATAGAAAATTCTTTGGACGCAGTGAGCGACCGCGATGTGATGATCGAACTTATAAACGCCTGCGCAATAATAATGATGCATCTGAGCCGCCTGAGCGAAGAACTTGTTCTGTGGAGCTCGCAGGAATTTTCTTTCGCGCAGTTCGACGATTCATTCTCAACCGGCAGCAGTTTGATGCCGCAGAAAAAAAATCCCGATATAGCCGAACTTATCCGCGGAAAAGTTGGCCGGGTCTACGGCTCGCTATTCGGACTGCTTACAATAATGAAAGCGCTTCCGCTTTCTTACAACCGCGACATGCAGGAAGATAAAGTTCATCTGCTGGAGGCCGTGGATACAACGAAAGAATGCCTGCTTCTCGGCTCTGCGCTTATTAAAAACACAAATTTTAAAAAAGACAGATTCGAAAAAGAATTGGACGGGGATCTGCTTCTGTCAACCGACCTTGTGGATTATCTCGTCCGTAAAAATATCCCCTTCAGAGAAGCGCACAATATTGTAGGCGCCATTGTAGCTTTCTGCGTCGATAATAAAAAGAAGCTTAACGAAATATCTCTTGAGGTCTACAAAAAATTCTCAACGGAATTTGAAGAAGATATTTTCAGACTTCTCACATCATGCGCCAGCGTAAACAACAAAAGATCAGGCGGCAGCACTTCACCGGCCGAAGTTCAGAAACAGCTTAATTTTTGGCAGAAAAAGCTTAAAAAAAGTTAAATCTTTTATTAAAGCCCGCTATTTTTTTTAATTTAACCGCCAACATTAGAAGGTTCGCGCCGTCTAATTAGAGCCGTTATTTTAAAATATCCCAGAGGTAGTACATGTCTAAAATTAAGCTCCAACTTACTTTAACAGTTTTAATTTTATTTGCCGCTTCAGCTTTTTTCGCTCAGAAGAAAACCGCATTTGATCTTAATAATCTCGACCGATCGGTTTCTCCCGCACAAAATTTTTATCAGTTTGCGGCCGGCGGATGGATGAAAAACAATCCCATTCCGGACGACCAGACTTACTGGGGCTCCTTCTCTATTCTCGCGGAAGAGAACAACAGGCAGCTCAAAAAAATTATCGAAACAGTTTCATTGAATAAAAATTGGCCCAAAGGCAGCGCCGAACAGAAGATAGGCGATTTCTATGCGACAGGAATGGATTCGGCGAAAATCGAAAGAGACGGATTTAAACCGCTTGCGGCGGATTTTAAGTCGGTCGACAATATCCAGACCAAAAAAGATTTCGTTAAAGTTTTGGCAAATCTTCATTTCACCGGCACCGGCGCGCTCTTTAATTTCTTCGTAAGAGACGACGCGAAAAAAAGCACTCTCAACGCGCCTTATGTTTCTCAGGGCGGACTCGGCCTTCCGGATGTTGAGTATTACACAAAAGACGACCCGCGCTCAAAAGAGATCCGCGAAAAATATCTTCAGCATATGGTCAACATGTTTAGGCTTACAGGCATTGATCAGGAAACCGCTGTAAAATATTCGCAGATAGTTATGAATATTGAAACACAGCTTGCAAAAGCGTCCAATACACGCGTTGAGAACAGAGACCCCGAAAAAACTTACAACAAAATGACTATAGCTAATCTTAAACAAATTGCAGGCGGATTTGATTGGGATCTATACTTCGAAAACCTTGGAGTCGAAGGAATTAATCTTGTTGTTGTATCGCAGCCGAAATTTGTAACGGCTATGTCGGAATTGGTAAATCAGATTCCCGTTAACGACTGGAAAATTTATTTGAAATGGAATATTGTGCGCGATGCCGCCGGCGCACTCAGCTCTCCCTTTGTTAATGAGCGGTTCGATTTCACGCAAAAGTTTTTAGCCGGTGCAAAAGCAATGCCGCCCCGCTGGAAAAGAACTATCGGCTCGATAAACGGATCGATGGGAGAATTGCTCGGCCAGATTTATGTGAAAGAATATTTTCCGCCGGAAGCAAAAGCGAGAGCCGAAAAAATCGTTCAGACTCTTCTTGTGGCAATGGGTGAAAGCATAAAAGGATTGGAATGGATGAGCGACGCCACAAAACAGCAGGCGCTTTTTAAATTGAGCAAGTTCGGCGTTAAGATCGGATATCCGAACAAATGGAAAGATTACAGCGCGCTTAATATAGAACGCGATTCTTACTACAACAATTTAAAGAGAGTGGGCAAATGGGCCCGCGCTGTTAATTTTGCAAAGATCGGCAAACCGGTTGACAGAGCTGAATGGGGAATGACCCCTCAAACTGTTAACGCTTCGTACAGTCCCACGCGCAATGAAATAACTTTCCCGGCAGCAATCCTCCAACCTCCGTTCTTTAATCCGGATGCTGACGATGCGATCAACTACGGCGCGATGGGCGCAGTTATAGGACACGAAATTTCACACGGCTTCGACGATCAGGGAAGAAAATTTGACGAGGCGGGAAATATCAAGGACTGGTGGACTAAAGAAGATGCTGATAAATTTAAAGCACGCGCGCAGAAACTCGTTAGCCAATACAACAACTTTACCGTAATAGATACTTTTAAGGTTAACGGCGCTCTTACGCTTGGAGAAAATATAGGCGACCTGGGAGGATTGACGGTCGCGTTTGCCGCATTCAAAAACACAGATCAATTTAAAAAAGGGGAAACGATAGACGGATTTACTCCGGCGCAAAGATTTTATTTGGGCTGGGCACAGGTGTGGGCATCCAACAGAAGACCGGAAGCGTTGAAACTTCAGGTTAAAACAGATGTTCATTCCCCAAGCGAGCAGAGAGTTGTTGGACCTCTTCAGAATCTTCCCGATTTTTTCAATGCCTTCGATGTTAAACCGGGAGACCCGATGAGAAATTCCGATGATAAGATTGTAAAAATCTGGTAACGCATCTTCAGGGCGGAATTTTAAAAGTATTCCGCCCTTCATTATCTTCAACTGATTTAATTATATTCACGGATGATTAATAACTCAAATGAGGGATTATGTACACACTCGAAGTAAAAAATCTGACCAAAACCTTCGGCAAGCTGGTTGCGGTAGATAACGCTTCGTTCGAAGTGCCGGAAGGCTCTGTCTTCGGCCTGATTGGACGAAACGGCGCGGGCAAAACCACAACAATAAGAATGATGATGAATATCTATCTTCCGGATTCGGGAGAAGTTATTCTGCGCGGAGCAAAAGTAGGACAGGATTTTAAAAATCAGGTCGGCTATCTTCCGGAAGAACGGGGCCTCTACAAAAAAATGAGAGTGCTCGATATACTGAACTATTTTGCGGAGCTGAAAGGAAAATCGGGAAGAGCGTCGCATAAAAAAGCCGATGAATATCTTAAACGCTTCGATCTTTACGACAGGCGCTTGTCAAAGATTGAAGATCTTTCAAAAGGAAATCAGCAGAAGGTTCAGTTTATTGCCACAATTCTTCACGATCCGGAATTTATAATTCTGGATGAACCCTTTTCCGGCCTCGATCCGATCAACACAAACCTTCTTAAAGAAATTATACTTGAGATGAAAGAGAAGGGAAAAATTATAATCTTCTCGACACACCTGATGGATTTTGCGGAAAAAATGTGCGACCATATAGTAATGATTGACCACGGCAAAGTGATTCTTAAAGGAGCGCTCAACGAGATTAAATCGAAATATGCGCAGAAGAACGTGAGCTTGACTTATGACGGGGATATCTCATTCCTGCAGGGCAATCCGATAATTGAAAAAATTGCCGATTACGGAAATACAACCGGAATAAGATTAAAAGAATCCAGTCAAACGCAGCAGTTGCTTAAAATGCTGATAGACAGAAATGTAACCGTTAAAAAATTCGACGCAAACGATATTTCGCTGCAGGAAATTTTTATTGAACTGGCGGGACACGAAGACGGATCAAACGGTTCTGCAAACGGCGGAAAGGAGGTGCGCAATGCTTAATCAAAGAGTGCTCGCGGTAATTAAAAGAGAACTGAAAGAGAAACTCCTTTCTAAAACTTTTATTGTTATGACCATCCTTATGCCTTTGATAATGTTCGGCGGTATAGGAATCCAGATGCTCCTTCACGGAGATGAAGGAAAATCTTTTGTTGCGGTTGTCTCCGAGTCGCAGCCGCTGACCGAATCGTTCCAGAAAGAACTTCTCTCCTCGTCTTTTATGAAAGAGGGAAATTACACTTTCAGCTTTTATACGCAGAACAGGGAGGAATTGAAAAATTTTCTTGATCAGAACAAGAAAAAACTTTTAGAGGGAACGCTTACAGGCGTGGTTTATGTCCCTTCTTCGGCAATGAAAGATAAAAAGATTGAATATTATTCAAAGACCCCTACCAATCTTAACCTTTCGCGCAAATTGGAAGGACCGATCAACAAAGTGCTAATCGACAATTTTTTCAGCAGCCGCTCTCTTACATCAGATGAACTGAAATTTGCGAGAGAGGGGATCGATTTCAACGGATTCAAAGTAACGAAAGATGAGAAGATTGAAAAAGCCGGTTACGGAAATATTATTCTCTCTTATGTCTTTACCTTTTTACTCTACCTGAGCCTGCTTCTTAGCGGACAGCTCCTTCTGCAGTCTGTTATTGAAGAGAAGAGCAACAGAATTGTAGAAGTGATTCTTTCTTCCGTGAGTCCCAAAGAATTAATGACCGGAAAAATTATCGGCTCCGCAATTACAGCTCTGTTCCAGATGGTTATCTGGCTCTCCCCGATAATTCTTATTCTCTCTACAACTTTGTTCATGCTTCCTCCGGAAATAACATTCAGCATAACAATAAATCATGTGCTCTTCCTGCTTGTAAACTTTGCGCTTGGTTTGGTTGTGTTCCTGAGCCTGTTCGGAATGATGGGATCAATATTTGATAATCCTCAGGATGCGCAGTCGGGCATGTGGCCGGTGATGATTCTTATTATAATTCCGTTTTTCATTGCAATCTCTATGATGGAAAATCCGAACAGCCCGATAGCAAACGTTGCGTCGCTGCTTCCGTTCGCCTCAATACTGGTTATGCCGGTTAAGATGACTGTGGTGGAGGTTCCCTGGTGGCAGCTGATTTTATGTTTAGCTGTGAATGCAGCGACTATTTTTGTGATCTTTCCGCTTGCGGGAAGAATTTACCGTGTAGGCATTCTGATAACCGGCAAGAAACCGAAATGGTCCGAAGTTGTAAAGTGGCTTAAGTATAAATATTGATTTAAAATTTAGAAGTTGTCTCCGGAGAGATATTTTTCTTATAATTGAGCAGGTATAAAGAAGTTTTACTGCCGTTTATAAATTGCTCTTCTCTTTGAGACAACTTTTTTATTTTATCTTCTAAGGAACGATAAATGGACGAAAAAGATTTATACCCGCCGCTTGTAGAAAAGATCAACAAAGATTTTTATTTAGAAGCAAAATCGCTTCCCGCACTCGATAATATGCTTCTGATAAGGGATTATCTTATCAGAAAAGTGACTGAACTGCTTTCAAAAGACCGTGACCGGTTTCTTCATAATCTTTATCAGATCGACGTTAATGAAAATAAGGTCGGAGAAATTTTCCGTTCAAAAGATAAAACTGCAATTCCGGAAAAACTGGCTGATCTGATAATCGAACGCCAATTGCTTAGGATTAAAACTCAGATGCTTTACAGAGAAGGGAAATTGTAAACTGTTTTAAAAGCTTCTCCATTCTTACTATTTTAATAACGCTGTTCCTCTAAAAATTGACAATGCTATGAAATCAAATTCAGTAAAAAAATTTCCGGTCATCGATTATATCGCCATCATTTTCGGGTCCGCGCTTATGGCTGTGGGCATCGGTGTTTTTTTGGTGGACGCAAAAGTTGTTCCCGGCGGGGTGAGCGGGCTCGCAATGGCGATCCATTATCTAACCGGCCTCTCTGTGGGAATGCTTATCTGGATCTTTAACATTCCCCTTTTTCTCTGGGGTTTGAAAGAGCTCGGCTCGCAATTCGGACTGAGAACGTTTGTCGGCTTTACATTCAATTCTTTTTTTATAGACCTCTTCCGCGGAGATATACCGGGCTTAAGTTTTATTAAACTGCAAAACTCCGAAACCATTCAGGATCTTTATAAAAATGATTTTCTTTTTCTGATTCTTATCGGCTCCGTGCTCATAGGCGTGGGACTCGGAATAATTTTTAAGTTCAAGGGCACAACAGCGGGCTCCGATATTGTCGCATCGATTATGCATAAGCGGTACGGCATTAAACCCGGACAGGCGATAATGTTCACGGATTTTTTTGTTATTGCACTGGCCGGAATTATAATTGAATTGAAACATCTGTCGCCTCAGCGCCCGGCGCTCGTGTTGACTTTTTACGCAATATTTCTTCTGTTTATTTCGTCCCGTCTGATAGATGTTATAATAGACGGTTTTGATTACGCGCGTGCGGCATATATAATTTCGGATAAGTTTGATGAAATTTCCGAAGCCATATTAAACGAAATGGGACGCGGGGTTACCGCAGTCAATACTCGCGGCGTTTACAAAAACATCGAACGCGAAATGCTTTTGACTGTTGTTCCGCTGAGGGAAGTGACAAAACTCGTCGATATAGTTAAAGAGGTAGACCCGCATGCGTTTGTTATAATCTATAATGTTCACGAAGTGTTGGGCGAAGGATTCCGAAGAAGAATCTGAGTTTGGTGCTTGGTTCTTGGTGCTTTGTTGCTTGGTTCTTGGTCTTTGTGTGCAGCAGAGGCTATCGGATAATTTCTAATTTTTAATTTATCATTTATAATTTATAATTATTTCTCCCCGACAGAAATGTCGCCCCCATGGGCATTAGTTCTTCTGCGTTATCTATTTTGTTGTGCGATGAGTAAGGTATATAATATTACCGACCTCATCCAACATCAGATCTACATGCGAGTTGGAATCAAGATCCAGAATTATAAATCTAGCATCCAGAATCAAATATCCAGCATCCAGAATGTGTCATCCCTTCGGGATTTCCTCAGATCTTCAATTATTTTAATATACTTCTTTCTACAATATCGTAGCCCTTTCCTTGATGACTCCGGAGGAGTCAAACATTTATAGCTTAATGAAATAAACATGTTTTCAAGCTCCGAAGGAGCGGCACAGGTTCTAAAATCTCTTTAAAATCATCCATCTTCTTTCGAATTAATGTGTCACCCCGCCGGGGTTTAGACGATTGTTTAATCTATTCCCCTATAATTGTGCCATCCCTCCGGGATTGGCTGGTGTTATTTGTTTTATATAAATGTTTTATCCCATTGGGTTTAATTCATAAAAAATATTTTCATCACCTCTATCATCCATTTACAATCTTCATATTTCATGACTCCGGAGGAGTCAAACAATTATAGCTTTATGAAATAAACGCGTTTTCAAGCTCCGAAGGAGCGGCACTATTTTTCAAAATGGTATCTCTTTTCGACCCAATATTCTATTTTATTTCCTTCAATTTTTATCTTTTCCCATTTTGATTTGTATGCAGCGTCTATCGTATTCTTCAAACAAATCGGGTCATTGGTAGTATCGTAAATCACGTTATGTTCTTTAACCGATCCGTCTCTACTTATCAACAATAATAAAATTATTTCTCCATTTGTGCTTCCCATATTTTGCGGCAGAACTTCAAGTATTTGTCGGGGAATAAATGGAAGCGGTTTATATCCGACTCCCCATCCACCTCCGTCCCCGATTCCGTTTTCGGAGCCGCTTCCAAGACCGGTCCCGCTGCCGGTTCCAAATCCCTTCCCGCCGCCAACAGTGGAATCTTTTGGTTCAGATAAATTTGTGATGCTGCCGAATTCGATTTCAGCCGTATCAGAAGAGGGGACGGGGATTCCGCTTAGTGTTTTTGGTGCGGCTAATCCATTCCCAAATTCGTCGATCAAATTGCCGAGCGAACCGCCGCCGCCCAATGACGCCTCTCTCACAAATTTATTTTCCAGTTGCATCGTGTAGGTATTAAGATGCAAGTGGTTATCGTTTTCGTTTGCATTGTTTTGATAAAACAGTAAGATGATTAGAAACATTAAAAGATGAAAAAAGAGGCTAACGCTTATTCCTCTTGCAAAATTCTTATTGTATTTTTCGCGCCAGTTTTCCATGAAGTAAATTTATATTATTCGGGCCACTATTTAGAATAGATATTTTTCGTTGTATTCAACATTAAATTCATTAAGGAATTCTTTATACTCTTCGGTAAATATTTTTTTCTTATGATGCTCTTGCTGATTTGCAATGTAATTTATCACGGAGGATATTTGAGCGTGACTGTAAGTAAAGGCGCCGAATCCTTCCTGCCAGTTAAATTTGACGGGACTTAATTCATTTTCATTTATGAATTTTGATGAGTTTGATTTTATCTCCCGCACCAATTCAGAAATGGATTTATCCGGTTTAATTCCTACAAATATGTGCACATGATCTGCCATGCCGTTAATAGCAAGCGGTTTTTGATTCTTATTTTTAATTATGCCCGCCATATAAGCGAACAGATTATCGCGAAAAGAGGTTTTGATCAAAGGTTCTCTGTTCTTTACCGAGAAAATAATATGGACATATAATTGTGTAAATGTGTCTCCCATAATTTATCACCCCGCAATTTTTATGGTTGAATTATTATTTTGATAATTATACTCTGCCGGAAAAAATGTCACCCCGCTGGGGTTTCACTGTTTATTTAATCTATATCCTATAATAGTGTCATCCCTCCGGGATTTATCGCCGGTATTAAATTAAAAAAATATTTTATCCCTTCTGGATTATCTCAGGCATTTATTTTTATAATGGTTCATCCTTCCGGGAATTACCGCTGTGATTTATATTTTTTCAAAATGCATTCTCATTATTATCTTCATGACTCCGGAGGAGTCAAACATTTATAGTTTTATAAAGGACCGTTTTTCCATTAGCTCCAAAGGAGCGACACAGATTTCAAAATATTTTACCGTGATCCATCTCCTACCATCATTCGAAATGATGTGTCGCCCCGATGGGGTTTCCGCGGTTATTTAATCTTATTCCATATAATTATGTCATCCCTCCGGGATTTCCTCAGTCATTTAGGTTTATAATGTGTTATCCCTTCGTGAATTGTAAATATTAATTATTGCTATCATTAAAATTCAGAAATCATTTTTTTACAATAGATCACACATTATTATGACTCCGCAGGAGTCAAACAATTATAGCTTGATGAAATAAAATTGTTTTCCAGCTCCGGAGGAGCGACACAATTTAATTAATTATATATGTGCAGAATAAATTATATCCTTTATTCATTTTTCAAAATACCATTCCTATTCCCATTTTATCTCCGTGCTGCCGCTTACCTCCTTGCCGTTAATATTGTCCTTTATCATAACCGTTAGCACATATTCACCCGGTTCGTATTTGCTCATATCGAGCTGCAAATACATCTGCGGATCTTTTTCCTGCGTCTGATATTTGCTTGTAAGAGAAACTTTTTCTCCCTTTTTATCCAAACCAACCACACCCAACAATGAGCCGAGCACACCTCCCTCTTCTTTTTTCTGAATCGATATTCTCTGTTCAAAATCTGTTGTGTTGTTTGCATTCCGGGTCAGATTGTATATCTCAAAGTAAATATTCAGTTGTTCGTTTTTATTAAATGTCCTATCGGGGTTAGGCAATACAGAAATATTATTTCTCTTTATACTTCCAATTATATCCTGATTTGTTTCAACTTGTAGTGCTAAAACAACATCGCTCATTTTTAATTCTTCACCGGAATAATCCTTAACTGTATATTTACCGTGGTATGCCGTTACTCCCTTATCTTTCTTACGAATCATCTCGAATGCAAGATTACCGTATTGTGGGGGCGAACTTATTTTTAGAGAATTTATGGAATAATTTTCGGTAATATCGGGAAATGTAATCGTGTTTTTGTAACTGTAATATTTATTAAATCCTTTATCTAACATTATTAGACCGATATCGCAGCCTTCGACAAATTTATCTTTAGTTGTTGCGGTGTCTAAAAAATTAATACAGTAAGAAAGATAAATATCTGTCATCCCTTTGTTTTGAGAAGCGAACTGATATGAATTATAAGACAAATCAAAAATAGGGCCTTCTGATTTCAGATAAAATGTTGACGGTTTACTCTTACGAAGATCTTCTACTAATATGAGTTGCGAATTGTCAAATTGATAATTCCCATTTTGATAAGGATCTTCAAAACGAATTTCGAAATCAGGGTATCTCCAATTCTCTCCTTTAATAGTTTTGGACATTATCTCATCAGCCCCGTTCGGCTTTGATCTATCGGGACCAGGTCCCATGCCGCCGGTCAAATTAGGGCGTATCCTAATCCGGCTTAAAGGTTCGCCGTATCTAAGGTAGATCTCGCCACGATCTGTTTTCCAACCCGGAATATTTTTTCCGGGCAAACTGAAACTTAAATTAGCAAAGGCAATACGCGAGTAATGTTCCAATAATCTTTCATTATAATCAGTCAATAATAAAGGGTCATTTAATTTCCAATATTGATTAATATATGAAGCTAACTGATTCCTGTCCAGATCATTCAATGAGGAATTCCCGGTAGAGAGAATAAATTTCACTGAGTTTAATGTGAAATCTTCCTGTTCCGAAGATGGCATTAACTCAAGAGCTTTTTGATATGCCATAAAACTTTCTTTTAGATTATTTGCCTTGTAATAAAGCAGCCCCAGGCATTGATAAACTTTATTATCGGCTTTGCCTAATTTATCTAATCTGTTTAACGGAGGAATTCCATTTAACGGTTTTCCGCTTTCCGCGCAAAAGAGTCCTATTTTTAGACACAGATCATAATTTGTCGAATCTATTCTTAATGCTTGTTTATAATAATCCAGAGCTTTGAAGAAATCCTTTTCCGAATAATTTTGAAGCGGCATAAAATGAATTGGCTTACCGCCGGGTATAAATCTCTCAGAAAGCCTTTCCCCCGATTCTCTTGTCCCCGGCATAGGGCTCATAGGAACCCGTTCCGGACTTTCAAAAGCCTTAACCGCTCTGACTGATTTAATCCATTCCACATATTCATCACCAAAATAATCAGCCAGATTTATCATTGCTTTAATCTGAGACGCATCGATCTTGAGAATATCCTCCCATTGAGTTACAGATTCATTACGGGCAAAAGACTTACATATTTCTGCATAAAAGTACTTGTATTCAATATTATTTTCATTTTTCATTACTACTGTCTTCATATATTCATATGCTTTGTTCCGCATAAGAAAATCCTTTTGCCTCCAATAGATCTTGGAAAGTTCAAAGTAAGAGGCATCATCATGATTTTGTCTGATGGATTCCAGAAAATATTCTCTTGCCGATGTTGTGTCCTTCTGTTGCAAAGCTTCCAGAGCCTTTAAATATTCAGCACTCATCTTTTTGTCTGTTTGCGCATAAACAAAAGTTGCAATGAGTATCATTATTAATATTACGTTTTGTCTCTTCATTATTTCCCTCCAATCGGTTTCCAAAAGCGCGGAAGCATTGTGGCAACACCTTCTTTTGCCATGTCTCCGTAAACGATGCATTGGTCGGGGTTTATAAAATACCCGCCCGGATCAAATTCGACATATTCACCGTTTCTTGGAAATATTTTTGAATCGCTCGATTTATTAGAACTTAAGTAATGAATCTTCAATCCCACTCCTGTTTCACTAAACTTGTGCCAATTTTTATATTTTCTTACAGCGCCCATCCTTGGATTAATTAAATATCTTTGAGTTTGCGGATCATAGGAGACGATTTGTTTTGCTGAATCAATTGAACCAAAGACTGAATTGAAATCCATATAATTAATTGTGAAGCCTTCATCTGAAAACTCAGTACCCTGGTGAGTCAAACAAGATAAAACATGCGCTAACGATCCGGCATATGAATAATTTCTATTCTCACGGAATTGGATTAGTGAATCTTGAGTTAAAGGAATGATCTCAGAAAAGGAGGGATAAATTTGATAACTGGTAATCCGCGTTTTTTTATTATATATGAAATTTTTCAATACAGACTCAATCATGTATCCTAATGCATTATTCTTTATTATCAGCGGCTCATTAATTTCCGCAGTAAATTGATCTTCGTTTTCAGAGAAATTGATTTTATATCTATTCTTAATTATGCATTCATCAGCAAAGCTGTTATCACCCAAGATTAGTTTTTCAAAAAATTCCAACTGTTCCCTCCATTTCAATGGGATTTCATCTTTTACATCAATCTGGTTGAGTTTGTAAATAGTTGGTTCAAGATTAAAATCAATCGTAACCTTAGAATCGGCTTTTAATTCAACCTCAATTATCTTGGCTTCATAACCAACCATAGATGCGACGAGATTATATCTGCCGGATGGAATATTACTTATTTTATAGCCGCCTTCACTATTCGTGGTTGTGCCCATAGAAGTCTGTGACAAGAAAATATTTACATACTTCAACCGTTCATTTGTTCTTGCATCCACAACCTTTCCCGCGACCGTAAAGTTATTTTGAGCTTTCGAAGCGATAGAGCAAACACATATGATAATCACACAAGGCAAGAGTATTTTTTTCATAACACAATATTTTAATTAAGAAAGTGTCACCCCTCTGGGGTTTTCGTCAATCGTTAAAATTATTTCCTATTATAGTGTCATCCCTTCGGGATTCATTCACGTGATAATATTTTTCATACCATTAAAAACCATTTACAACTAGATCTTTCAGGACTCCGGAGGAGTCAAACATTTATAGCTTGATGAAACAAAATTGTTTTCCAGCTCCAAAGGAGCGGCATAATTTTATCTCAATTATATATATAAAATAATGTATACCATTTATTCATTCTTCGAAATATCATTCTTGTTCCCATTTTATCTCCGTGCCGCCGCTTACCTCCTTACCTGTAACCTTGTCTTTTATTGTAACCGTTAGCACATATTCACCTGGTTCGTATTTGCTCATATCGAGCTGCAAATACATCTGCGGATCTTTTTCCCGTGTCTGATATTTGCTTGTAAGTGAAACTTTTTCTCCCTTCTTATCCAAGCCAACTACACTCAATAGTGAGCTAAGCACGCCTCCCTCTTCTTTTTTATGAATCGATATTCGCTGCTCAAAATCTGTTGTGTTATTAGTATTCCTTTCCAGATTATATATTTCGAAGTAAAGAAATATTTTCTCATCACTGGAAAAAGCTCTGGCTGGATTTGGAAGAACAAAAATATTATCTCTTTTAATGCCACCTTTTATTTCTTCCTCAAGCTCTACTTGCGAAGCTAAAACAATATCGCTCATTTTTAATTCTTCACCGGAATAATCCTTAACTGTATATTTACCGTGGTATGCCGTTACTCCCTTATCTTTTTTCCGAACCATTTCAAAAGCAAGATTCCCCATTTGCGGATTTGATCGAAATTGATGCGAGTTTACAAAAAAATCTTTGTAGACAACATTTCCTTCTATTATTTCTTTTATTTCTTGCTGCTTGTTAAGGTTTTCATCGAACATGAAAACGTCTACATCATAACCTTCGGTAAACTTATCTTTAGGGGTTGAAGTATCCGAGAAGTCTATTTTATAAGTAAGATAGATATCGGTTTGCATTCTGTTTTTTGAAGCGAACTGATAAGCCCGATAACTAAGATCGAAAACTGGGCCTTCAAATGCAGGATAGTATTCATACGGGTTAGTTTCCCTTAAACTAATTACCTCATCATGGGTGTTTATTGGCACAATTGCCGACCATGGTTGAGCGAATATGTAATTATTGATTCTTGCTGGGTCTATAAATGCTAATACCTTATCTCCGTAATCCCATACTTCTGTTGGAGGCTTCCCAATTAACTCTTCAGTAATCTGACTAAGATATCGATATTTTCCCAAAGGTTGTCCGTAGCGAATTAATATTTCACCACGGGCAGTTTTCCATCCTACTATATTATAGCTTCTATTACTGAAAAATATATTTGCGTATGCAACACGATAATAATGTTCAAGCAAACGAATATTAACAGTTGATAAGTTCAAGGGATTATTTCTCTTCCAATGTTTTATTATAAACTCGATTAGATGTGCTCTGCTCATCGTATCCAATTTATTTTCGTATTGTGGAATAAGAAGTATTTTAGCAGAGTTTAATGTATAATCATCTCTCTCTTTCGCATCCATAATAAAGAGCGCTTTTTAAAATTCGAGCGCCGATTTTTCAAATTGACTTGTCATGTAATAAAGTAATGCTAAATACAGATGTCCATTTTTACCAAGCTGGTGGCTTTTTATTGATTTCCAAATAGGGATAGCTTTTTCAGGAGTGTTATTATAGATGTTTAGTTTACTTAATTCACAATATCCATCCTCGGCCTCCGGATCTAACTTTATCGATTCGATCAAATATTTAGTAGCGTTATCATAGAATTCTTTTGCATATCCTTCGTATTCAAGAACCGCAAAATTTCCCCGGGTATTATCAAATTCATTTTTCGTATCGTATAGAAGAGAACTTTTCCCTTTAAACAAAGCATTTTTTTTGATCGGATTTAATGCGTTGTTTTTAACAGTTTTAATTTCTCCATTATGGTATTTCAAAAACTCTTCTGTATTTATCTTGCCAAGATTAAAGAGTTCTTTTGCTTTACTTGTATCCACGTTTTGAGGAGTGGTTAGCGCCTTGTTGTAATCTTCGTAGCTACTTGAGTTAGTCTGTGAATAGAGAAAGCAAAAATATCCAGCTATGATAAATATATTACGACACATGAAAACCCCGCACTTCTTGATTTCATGAAAGATTTGTTTTATCCCAATTTTGTGTCACCCCGTTGGGGTTTACATAATTGTTTAATCTATATCCTATAATAGTATCATCCCTCCGGGATTTATCGCCGGTGTTTATTTAAATAATATTTCATCCCTTCGGGATTCATGAATTTTTCACCAAGAAGACATCTCACAATTCATTATTCCCTTTCCCAGCATTCATAATTCATTTTTACCTTTATGACTCCGGAGGAGTCAAACATTTATAGCTTTATATAAAATAATTTTCTCAAAGCTCCGGAGGAGCGACACAGATTCTTTTCGGGATTTTCAATTGTTTATTTTTGAACGAAGTATCTCAATTGCCTTTTCTAAATATTCGTCCCTCCCATCTTTAACCGCTTTAATAGTTCTTTGGACAGGATATGTGGGCTGAATTCCTATCAGGTGATGCTGTGAACCGTCTTGTTTCACTACTTTCATACCTGTCCACATTATGTTAAATCCGCCGGGCAGATTTATGAAATTCACATTCCCGTTTGTCCCCGCAGTAGGTTCACCGACAAACTCTGCCAATTTATAATGTTCAAAAATTCCCATGTAGCTCTCCCCATAGCTTACAACTGACGGGACATTAATAAAAATGATTTTTGCTATTACTCTTGGTTCTTTTGGCGGGATTGTCCAATGAGAACTATCATATGTTACTCCTTTCCTGTCGGGATAGATTGTCTGCGGTACATTCCACCAAGCTGAATGAACAGTTGAATTCGTTAAATACTGAATCATCTCGGAAGGTTGAAACGCTTCGCTCGGATTAGGCGGATTGCCGCTTGCTCTTTTATCAAAAATAATTCCTTTGGCTTTCGCCAATACCAGCAGGCTGTCATTAAATTGTTTATTAGTGATTGCATTTAAATTTATATAATAAATACCCTCCTCTATTTTCTTAAAAGAAGGCAATTCAAATTCCCTAACATTATTAAAAAATAAATTTCCCTTTTTGATACCGCGAACATTCTGTACATTAATTTTTTTGCCGTCTCTAATTATTTGAAATGTAGCAGTGCTGCCTAATGGACCGTCGCAAATTTCATTTAAAGCCCTATGTCTTCTTAATTGCGGTGAACCGGAAACATATTTTTCTTCATTTAATAAAGCTTGATTACCGGGTATATCGTCGATTTTCTCAATTATATCCCCTTTTTGAAATAATGAGTCTTGTGTTCCGGTAATTACCAGCTTATCCTGAATCCAGCCAACACTTAAAGGGATGCTGCCAACTTTTTGCTGCGGAATGTAATTTACATAACCGTGACCGTCCTGAAGTTTGGCGATCATCTTTCTTAAAGTATTATAAAACTGATCGGAGGTTTTATCATTAAGTGCGTCAGTCAATGTTTCAGTAAGCACATTATCCCAATCAACTTTGACTTCCTCGAAATAGGGATAGAAATGCTGAAACACATTCCACGCATTTATAACATCACCCAATCTTACATATTCATTATTTGCGCAATATTGTCCAAATTCTATTTCACCTAATTTGGTTTTAAGAGAGTCGATTAAATTATTTTTATTCGCGCCAAGCATTACGTTCTCTTTGGAATATAAGGCCAACGGAATTTTGCAAAGTAATCCAGGTGCGATTTCTTTATTAATACTTTCACCCGGCAAGGGGTATTTCTCAAATAATTTTGCAACCATTGCCTTTGTTGCAGGCTGATATGAGACTAATAAACTTTTGTCGCCGTCACTCTTTTCATTCTCAACCAAAGTATAATTGTAACTTTGAGAATTACAGCCCCAATAAACAGGTTTATTGTTTGCTGTTATCTCTTCAAAGCTTGGATTTTGGATTTTAATAATCCGCCAAGTTTCATCAGCATCTTTAAAGTAAAATCTGAAATTATCGAACCATGCCATTCCCTTACCGCTTAAGAGACCGCCATAATTTATTCTTTGAGCATCCGAAGCAACATATCCAACGATTTCGTAATCTTTCCAGATATTGGATGTAATTGGTCGATCAGTCATATTATCCAAAAATCCATTTTGCTTGTTTTCGTTATCAATCCTTAGCCATAATCTGGCGTTATTTGAATTCCCTTCAACGTTTGCCTTTACACTCGCAACAAGTTTAATCTCCCGGCCTCTGTAGTTCTTCGCATCAAAGAATTGGTAAAAATGTCCATAGGATTGAGATCGAACATCTTCCTTATTTGGGGATCCATTATTCCTATTGATTCTTATGCTGCGGTAAATTGGAGAATCGTTAATAAGTCCAACCCCCTTATGCTGCCATGCAACAATTTTTAATCCCGCCGTATCTTTTGGAAAATATTCAGAAAAATCCTTCGTTCTCTCGTTGGAAAAATAAATTTGTGCTGTCGGAGCAATAGGCGAGAATAACTTTTCAAGTGTTTCTTTCAGTTCATAATTATTTTTAGAATTCTTAACCTTTTCAGATCCATATACTGCAAATTTATTCCAGTCAATATTGCTTGCTTCATCGGATGGGTGAAAAAATCTAACATATCCGTAGAGTTTTGCAAATGCCCGCAGGTTTCTAACTGCAATTTGATTCGCTGCAAATAGATCTGATTCATCACCAGAAACAATTTTAATTTTAGAAGACGGTTTGGTTTCTGGCTTTGCATTATTCTCTTCTATTACTTTCAATTCAAGATTATCAAACCAAGAAATTCCAGATCCTGTTGATAACGCACCAAATAATAATTTCTCTGCTTTTATATTTACATCCATATCTACAAAATATTTTGTCCAGGAAGTCGTTCCGGCTGGGCCCCGGCCATTCATATTATCAAATCCTAATTGTTCCGGAACACCTTTAATCAATTTACCATCAATCCTCATCCAGAGTCCGGCATAACCATTGGTAACATTTTTTGTTTTAATCCAGCCGCTTAAACGGATATGTTTTCCTTTAAGTTTGCTTATGGGGTATTCAATCCCAACTCCGCCGAAATCTCCGACGGAGGTTTTTTCTACTTTTAAACTCTTCTTACCGGCATATTTAATTGAATCATCAACTTTAATATCATAACCTTGGCCAATGGGTTTCCAGTTTGATATTATTTTCTCAGGGGTTAAAAGTTCAAATCCCAGATTGAGCTTTTGCTGGGCAATAATGTTTCCAGTTAAAAAAAACAGAAAAAACAAAAAATATTTTTTCATTACAAATCCCCTTACTTCAATAATATGTTGTTTTGTAAAAACTAAATTCTGCTGCTCGGGTAAAGTCAGTTCGACTCTTCACCATTCCTTGCTAAAAAGAGATGCCTTCGATAAACACACCGGCTACCTCTTCATCTTCAATAATTATTAATTCATTTCTATAGTTTTGTCCATATTAACAATACGCCGCCCGATCTAAAAGCGCCGCCATATTTTAGAGGGGCATTCATTGTGCTGCTATAATACTCAATGGCAGCAATGTCGTCCGTATTTAAGTTATTTATCGATCCGTCATTTTCAACCGGAATTCCATCCAGGTAGATATTTACAGGCGCATCGTTCATCCCGGAGGATCTTGTTGAATAAAACACTTCAACATATTCTGTCCTACCGTTAGCGCTCTTTTTTACCTTGCTTACTTTAAGATGAGGAATAGTCTGCGCAAGCTGAGAAGTGGAATTAAATGTTCTTCCTTTCAGATCTTTATAAGTTAAAAATTCACCAGTCATTTTTTCTTTTCTCTCCCAAAACCCTTTCTCGGCAATCATTTCATCCAGTTTCTTCTCTTCAATTACGGTCTCGGCAAGAACAATCTCCTTTTCTTCAAGCTCGATAAGTATTTTGAGCGTGTCGATTTTTGATATCAAGAGCGGACCCGTAATTAGGCTCTCATAGCCGGTTCTTTGTGCCTTAAGCGTGACTTTATCAGCATTTATGTTAGTAACCGCAAAGTAGCCCGCGCTGTCGCTCTCTGCTACTCCGAGTATTTTATCTTTATTCGAAAATATCATTATGCAGGAAGGAACCGGTTTGCGGCTCGACTTATCAACAACTCTTCCCATTACCGTTTTAGAATTCGAATAGCATTCTCCGTAAACCACAAGAATAATTATTGAAATTTTCACCAACGATGATAAATATTTCATAACCATCCACCTTTTTTACACTTCACAAAAGCCCGCAGATTTATAAGTGCTATTTAGTTGCGTACCCCAATGATTTTATCATAGACGTAAAAGATACTTCCATTTGCAGGGTCTGCATTGAGGCAAAGATTCCGCGCGCCCCGCTGAATGTAGTATTATCATATTGCGTTACATTAATTGAAAAATCATCCGTATACATCTGCTGCACGGCAATATAATTTGCTAGATTCGAGTCAACTATCTGCAGCATAAAAACAACTTTGTCTATCCGGTAATTATTTCTATTTAGATCATCAGCCGATATTTTTTCAAATGTCTTTCTAATAGTCAAAGTATCATAAACTATATTCTTAGAGGAAACATTCATTCGGGGGTAGACAGGTATTTCTTTTCCTTCAACCATCGAATATGAGATAGGTATTTTCTTCTGGTACTTTTTCCACTCGCCGGATTCATAATGTGAATACTTGATAATGAATTCAGGATAGGCATACGGTTTTGACTCATATAAATAGATTAAATTATTCCAGTCAAACATTAACTGATTACTATTAATATATCTAGGATTATCTCGCCTATAGAATTCAACAGAATAAGGATTTAACGGCAGATAAAATGTAGACGATTTAATCTTTACGCCGTTGGGTAGAATTACTTCAATTTTCAGAATAGAAGCTGACTTTGCATTAAAATTTTTTATATAATAACCGTTGAGAGGCGTATGATAGCGGGATTCATCCCCGCGGATTACAGATGTGTCCCTAAATTGATAGACTGTTTTTTGTTTTTCAACGACACTTGAATCGGACAGTGTAATTTTTGCCCCTTTCACGAACGGGTCGACAGTATTTGAGTTGGGGTCATAACCCGGCACATCGTACATCTTTGAAACTGTTGCAAATTGATTAGTGCTGTCACAGCGGATAATGCAATTAATCGAGTAATATTCAACTAAATCATTCTTCGGATTAATTTCTTGATCGCATGAATTTATAGATAACGATATCAATGCGACAAATAATAGATTAAATATTTTTTTCATAATTCCACTTTTATATTAACTGAAGGCAGAAAAGGTAGCATATTAACACGCTCCCCTGTTTCTCTTTTGAAATAAAAAACATTTTGTCTATTGTATACATTTAGAACGCTCAGATCGAGAGCGATTCTGACATCGTTGATTTGAATTTTTTTTGAAACGCTTATGTCTAATCGATGATAATCAGGAAGGCGTCCAAATCGGCTTGATTGCACCATAAACGGAATATAAGAATCAACCAGAAAAGGAGTGTCGCTTATTATATCAATATTCAGACGATCATAATACCCGTCGATTTTTTTGAATGGTGTTCCGGAAGAATATTTCCATGCACAACTCGCATTCCAGTCGTTTCCCAGAGCAGTTTCAACAATAATATTAATATTGTGCGGGGAGTCGTATCTTGGCTTAAAACTGTATCCTGCCATGTATTCTTTAGTAGTATTCATCCATGCATAAGAAATAGTGACATCATAGTTCATGATTTTGTAATTAGTCAATAATTCTAAACCATAAGCAGTGCTCTTAGCCGGGAAAAATAAGTTTTGATAAGTTAGATCTCTGAATGGGCTTAGAATTGTGATATCATGCATAGTTTTATAATAACCCTCGAGTTTAATCGAAATATTATCGGAAGGATTATACTCTATACCGGCATTATAATGTATAGCGCTGGAGGGTGTTAAATATATTGGTGTAATTATCCACGGTTCGAAGATTGTGACAACTTCATTTTCATCCGAGACAGTTACAAGATCTTGACTGAAAATCCCCCAAGACCCCTTAAAGGATAGTATAGGCATTATAGGGATAGTAATGCTTGCTCTTGGTTCAATGAAGAATTTGCTTCCGCCGCCCGCTAATTTTGTTCCGTGAAATCTTGAACCCACTTCGAGATTAAAAAAAGAAAATCTTAGCATATTATACTTAAGAAAAGCGCTCAGGCTTGTTCCGTCGGACTCTTCATTTTTCTCTAAACCCATATAATTTTTTAACAATAAATCTGTACGAATATTTGTAATCTTAATTCCGCCGCTAAAAGAGTCTTTATTATCATAGACGTAATTAAATTCAACGTTTGCCGTAACATCTTTTACTTCATTGGTCATTAGTTTCCCGCCGCTCAGATTTGGTATCCTCTCACCTTGGAATGTGGAGTATGCAATATTCAATTGATAATAAAGAGGAGAGTCGGTTATTTGGAAATAATTAAAAGATAAAAATCTATTATTCCAGGTAAAGTCTTCCTTTGTGGGGTCGTTATAAAGTATTTTATCCCCGCTCGAATATGCACTGATAGAATATTTTGAGTTCTTCATAAAGTCATCGTTTGAATAATTAATCTTAGCGTAGAAATCATAAAAATCAGCGGGCATGTAGTTATCGTTCCTAAATTTCTTTAGAATTGCATCGGTGTAATTTTTTCTGACATTCAATATGAAAGAACCGTGCGGGATCGGACCCTCGAACATAACTTTTGCTGTAAGCATACTTAAACCGGCTTTGGCTCCAAACGAATTTTTATTTCCGTCTTTTGAATTAATATTAATAACTGAAGACAAGCGGTTTGTATATTCAACCGGAAATCCGCTTTTATAAAATTCAAGCGAGTTGACAACATCCGGATCAACAGTTCCCATAATTCCCACGGCATGAAAAGGATTATATATAACCGCATTATCGAGCATGACCAGATTTTCGTTGCTTGAACTTCCTCTCACATAGAATCGGGATGATACATCTCCGGTCGTTTGAACACCCGGTATATATTGAAGTGTACGAAAGATGTCCAGTTCTAATCCCTTGGGCAGATTCTCAATATCATGCATCGCTATTCTTTGAAGACCAAGATCCGAAACTATTTTGTCATTAATTCGAGTACCATAAGACTCAATGGTTTTCATTTGAATATTTGTGGACGACAACCAAACATTTATTGAAATAACCGCATCAGATTTAATTTCAATTTCAGCGGCTTTTGTTTTATAGCCGACATAAGAAACCATCACATTATATTTCGAAGCCGGCAGTGAAGCCATTAGAAAGTAACCCCTAAAATCTGTGCTTGTTCCTCTATTCAATTCTTTTATATAGATATTCGCATAGGGAAGCGGTTCGCCGCTCAGCGAATCGGAAACAAATCCGCGGAATATTCCTGTATCCTGAGCAAATATTGTTTGATCTTGATAAGCATTAAAGAAAAACAAAAAAATAAATATTAAGACGATGCTTGTTTTAATTTTAAACATAGGATCCAATATGTTTTTAGTGTTGGGTGCTCTCCGA
>JAKAMT010000034.1 GCA_021812705.1 Bacteroidota bacterium
AATCAATTGTAATTTTTATCTCTATCATATTTTTATATAATAAAACCCGGCACATTTAAGAACCGGGTTTATAATAAAACCTATTTGCGAAATTCGCAAACTATAAATTTCCGGCTCAGACGGAGAGTACAGAAGTTACTTTTTTAGCGGCATCGTGCAGCGATGTTGCAACTTCAAAATTGAGTCCTGAATTTTCCAGAAGATTTTTCGCTTCAATCGCGTTTGTGCCTTCGAGACGCACAACTACCGGGACAGTAACGGATACTTCTTTAACAGCATCTATAACGCCCTGCGCAACGCGGTCGCATCTTACAATTCCGCCGAAAATATTTATAAGTATTGCTTTTACATTTTTATCCGACAGAATAATTTTAAATCCGTTTGCCACGGTTTCTTTATTTGCTCCGCCGCCCACATCCAAAAAGTTTGCTGGTTCACCGCCGGCAAGTTTGATAATGTCCATCGTTGCCATTGCAAGTCCGGCTCCGTTAACCATGCATCCGACATTACCGTCAAGTTTTATATAGTTGAGGCTGTATTTCGACGCTTCTATTTCGAGCGGATCTTCTTCATCCAGATCGCGGTATGAAGCAATATCGTTATGGCGGTAGAGCGCGTTATCGTCAAAATTCATTTTTGCATCCAGCGCTACAATCCTGTCGTCGTTTGTTATTATTAAAGGATTGATTTCGAGCATTGATGCGTCTGTTTCTTCGTAAGCTTTGTACAATTTTAAAATAAACGGGACAAAATTTTTCAATGCGGCGCCTTCGAGTCCGAGGCCGAATGCAAGTTTGCGCGCCTGAAACGCCTGAAATCCAACCGAAGGTTCGATCCATTCCTTGATAATTTTTTCGGGAGTTTCTTCCGCGACTTTTTCAATTTCAACTCCACCCTCTGTGGAAGCCATGATTACATTTTTCGATACGCCGCGGTCCAATAAAATTCCAAGATACAATTCCTTTTTGTAATCGAGTCCTTCTGCGATGAAAAGAGTTTTTACAATTTTACCTTCGCTTCCGGTCTGATGAGTCACAAGCAGATTGCCGAGCATTTTAGAAGCGTAGTCTTTTGCCTTTTCAACCGAAGTGCAAAATTTTACACCGCCTTCCTGTATCAGTTCTTCTCTGTTGCCCGGATTATAAAGTTTTCCTTTGCCTCTGCCTCCGGCATGGATTTGAGATTTAACCACAAACTGGTTGATGCCGCGCTCCTGAAGCTGAGCGATTGCGCCGTCGAATTCGGATAAATTTTTGATTGCAATGCCGTCCTGAACAGGCACACCGTATTTCTTCAAAGTCTCTTTTGCTTGAAATTCGTGTATTTTCATGATTTTCCCGTTGATTAAAATCTTTTTGAAGTTATTTATTAGCGGTGAAAAATTAATTCATTTCGGAGTAAGAATCAAAAAGAGGCGTTCCCAGTTTGTTGCTCATTATTCTGATATGGGAAAATTCGTGCAAGAAAAATCCGGCTTATTGGGCCGGACTTTTTTTTCTATTGGATTGAAATTTTCTTCTCTTTTTCTTTTTCATTGAAAAAGCTGTCGGGAATCCCTTTATTGATTTTAAAGTTTTTATAGTACACAATAACACTCCCCTTTAGCGAAAACCCTTCGGGCAAACCTCTTTTGTTTCTTTTCTTCTGATCGGCAGCTTTGTTCTCTCCGGTCTGACCCGGCTGGGGAATTGCAGGCTTCAAATCTCCGCCGCTGAAGGATAACTTTACAACCGAAGGCACTCCGAAATCATAATTGTCGTAACTGAATTCCAATTGAGTGGTTACACCTTTTTTAGCGGTCGTCTCAATTTTTCTTACCACTTTCCCTTCCGTATCGATCCATATAGTTATGAGAACAACATCGGAGCTGTCGCTGTTGGGAATTGCTTTTATAAGATCCACTTTTCTGTTTTCCAAATTATCCGATCTAATATATAAGAATGTGAAATCCCCCTTAAGCAGATCTGCCAGGTTGAATCTCAATCCCTGTTTTGGAAGCATCGCAAATCCGTCCGATTCGTATTTATATTTATCGGGTTGTTTGAAATAAACTTTTGCTTTCATGTCCGGCACTTTAATAAAGCTCATATCTAATTTAATGGTTGCATCCACCTCATAGTCGCGCACCTTAGAAAATTTCTTTATTACATCATCAACCATTTTTTTAGGATCTTTATTTTGCGCCGGCATAAGCGCAGAAGATAGGATCAGCAGCAATACGATAATTTTTTTCATTTTCTTTTCCTTAACTCAAAATATCTTTCTTTACAAAAATGTATGAAGTGGCCGCATAAATTGCCGTGCAATGCGCGAATAAGATGCCTGCCGATTTAAATATCTCTCCGTAATCAACTTCCTCATTGAAAAAAATGTTCCACTGTCCCAGGTGAGTTGTAAACAGGTACGGTTTAATGTTCTGAAGAAAATCCACGGGCACTGCAGAGAGGATCAGGAAAACGATTATCAGCGCCATGGTTGAAACTATGGGGCCGATAGCGTTTTGAACCAGGGATGAGAAAATTATTGAGATAAAGATAACTGTCGTCATGCTAAGAACAGCATATGCATAAGCGCCGAGAAATCTCCACAGAACATCGTTCTGCGCGAAGATTACGATGCCGCTTCCCGCAGAGAGGAGCGGGCCGGAGCCAAAAACAAGCAGACTTAAGCCCAAACTTACGAATGCCATCCAGAGAACTAGCACGACCACATAAATAAATCCCGCAATAAATTTTGAAGTGATAACCTGCATTCTTGTTACCGGTCTGGTAAGAATCATCCTGTAAGTGCCCGCGGTAGCTTCTCCAGCCAGAAGATCTCCTCCGGCAAGAACTACGAGAAAAGGGATATGAATAAAGAGAAGAGTAAGAATCATACGGGCAATAAAATATCCGTTGAATAAATTTCCGACCATTATAAAAGAGTCTTCCATTCCGCGCATCTGAAAATCGATCATGTTTTTCCCGGTAAAATAGAGTGCGGTTTGAATAATAAGGGCAAGAACACCGATAGCAATAATGCCGATGTAAGTTCTCCACTTTTTGAACATTTTAAATAGTTCTACCGATATCAGCGTCATCATTTTGATCCCCCTTCCGTAATTCTGAGGAAATAATCTTCCAGCGATCGTACGGGCACAACGGCGCTGACAGAAAAACCTTTTTCGACGAAGAATTTATTCAATGCCGCAATCTCCTCTTTTGTCAGTTCAAAGCTTATCTCGTTGTTGTAAGAAGATTTAAATTCTTTTTGCCAGGATGAATCTTTAACAGCGCGCAATGCATCTTCAATTTTATCGAGTTCGAATGTGACTTTTACTTTATCGCTCTTTAACAGATCGCTTACGGTTCCTTCCACCTGCGTAGAACCTTTATTAATAATGATCATTCTGCTTGAAATCAGTTCAACTTCATGAAGGATGTGGGAAGAGAGAAAAATTGTTTTCCCTTTTTCGCGGCTTAGGTAAATGATCAGGTCTCTGATCTCCTTCATTCCCTGCGGATCCAGGCCCGTAGTCGGTTCATCAAGAATTATAAGCTCGGGATCGTGAAGCAGCGCCTGCGCAAGACCGAGCCGCTGCTTCATGCCGTGAGAAAAAGTTTTTACTTTGCTCGAATACCGTTTATCCAATCCTACCAGTTCAAGCATGCTCATAATTTTTTTCTTCGAGACATCCGTGCCGGAAAGTTTGCCGAGTATTTCGAGATTTTTGTAGGCGGAGAGATAAAGATAAAAGTCGGGCTTCTCAACAATAGCTCCGATCTTTGAATAGATCTCCCTTCTCTCTTTCAGAATTGATTTGCCGAATATTTTAATTTCGCCGCTTGTGGGCTTGATGAGCGAAAGAAGCATTCTAATTGTAGTGCTTTTGCCGGCGCCGTTGGGACCCAGAAATCCGAACACATCCCCGCGGAAGACATTCAGGTCAAGATTATTAACAGCTGTGAGACTGCCAAATTTTTTCGACAGGCCCCTTACCTCAATTACCTGTTCAGAATTCAACGTTCCTCCATTTATTCAATTGTTAAGACGAAAGGAGCAAATAAATGTTGCATATTCGTTCTCAATATTTTACGAGCCGATTATTTTTTTCTTTCCGAAATGATAATCCAGCGGAATAAATTTTACAAGAATGAAAGAAGGAATAGTCGCAATTACAACCCATACAAAGAACAGTTTATAGCCGAGCATCTCCTGAATTATGCCGCTGAACATTCCCGGTATCATCATCCCCAGCGCCATGAATCCCGTCGCTATTGCGTAATGCGATGTTTTGTATTCCCCTTCGCATATATAAATCATATACATCATATAAGCCGTAAATCCGAATCCGTATCCAAGCTGTTCCACCGCAACACAAGCATAAATTATCCAGAGACTTGAGGGCTGGGCATAAGCCATATAAATGTAAAGAAGATCGGGCAGGTTGATGGCGAATGCCATTATCCAGATCCAATACTTCAAACCTTTTTTTGCAATCGCCATTCCGCCTAGAATGCCTCCGATGATAAGAGCAATTACGCCCACGGTGCCGTAAATATAACCGACGTCGGTAGTGGAGAGCCCCAATCCTCCCGAGTCTTTCGGATCAAGAAGAAACGGGGATGCCATTTTAACCAACTGCGATTCACCGAACCGGTATAATAATAGAAAGCCAATAGTGAGTATAATATTTTTCTTTTCGAAGAAGCGCACAAATGTTCTGAAAAATTCTTTTAATGCTGTGCTGTTCCTGTTGGCTCCGGCCGGCTTGTCCCCTTCCGGATGAGGAAGAATAAATTTGTGATAAGCGAAGAAGATGAAGAAAAGTATTCCCGTTACAGCGAATGTGAACACCCATGCCAGTGAAACTTTATTGATTTGCGCCTTGAACAGAGCCTCGGTTTTTCCGGTTACGGTCTGATCCAACTGAATTACGGCGAATGCTGGTTTATTCCAGTTCCTTGAATTGAATTTTAACGTATCTCCTTCGATGACTTTAAAATTCTCCGATCCGGAAGTGTGCGCGACTGAAACGATATACTCTTTCTCTTTATCCGGCTGCTTTGAAAGCACGAACCTGACGATGCCTACATTTCCAACAAGGTCCTGACTTACGGTTGTATCGGGACGTGAAAATCTGTCGTTCGAAAATCCGTTCATAATATTAAAGTCGTGAGCCAGATTCAGAAGCGATTCAACTTCCTCTTTAGTTTTAGGACGCGTACTTATCTCCACCAGATCCGGTTTGGCAATCATACGCAAGCTCCCTTCTAGCGGAGCTATTTTAAATGAATCTACTTTAACGGTCTCCTGAAAAAATTTATCGGGTGTTGCTACAACTTTGAATTCGGCAGGGTGAACGCCAAACGCGCCCTCCAGATAACCCGCCAGAATAACAAGCAAGCCCTGGCCTGCAATCATTGCAACTCTGTAAAAAGTGCTTCTTATTCCCACATAGAAAGACTGCTGGTTTTCGTTTAAGCCGAGCATATAAAATCCGTCGGCCGATATGTCGTGTGTTGCAGAGCTGAATGCGATCAGCCACAAGAAAGCAAGCGTGAACTGAAAAAAATCGGGAAGCGGAATTGTGAATGCCACGCCCGCCATTCCGGCGCCTATTAAAAGCTGCATCGATACAATCCAGAACCGTTTCGTTTTTAAAATATCAACGAAGGGGCTCCACAGCGGTTTGATAACCCACGGCAGGTAGAGCCAGCTGGTGTAAAGCGCTATATCTGCATTGGAGATGCCGAGCCGTTTGTACATGATTACAGAAACAGAGATCACTATTACATAAGGAAGCCCCTCTGCAAAATAAAGAGTTGGAATCCATGCCCATGGATTTTGCTTTAATCCGTTTTTTGGAGATTTCATTTTATCCGATTTATTTTTTTATCCGATTTCCGTTTTATTTTTTTTTGCAGCCATGATTGCAGCGCCCATTTCGGGGGGATGAACCGATCCGGCTATATTAATATTTTTATATTTCTGTCCTATCCGTTTTTTAAATCTTTTCGAATAATAGTTTTCTGTTGCAAGCAGGCCTCCGCTAAGGCAGAGATTAATCTTTTTTTCTCTAATTTTTTTTATTACCGGATCAATTTTAAGAATCAGTTCATTCAACTCTTCATCCAGAATTTTTCGGGCGGTTTTGTCTCCCTTTTGTGCCGCGTCTATTATTAGCGGAGCTACGGAAGCAGCTTTAATTTTTTCCGAATAAACTTTGAGTATAAGAGAATCTCTGTCCGGCACGGCAAATTTTTTCATCATCATTTTAATAAGGATGGAATTAGGAAGTCGTCCGTCGAAATATTTTGCAACCGCATTAAGGCCTTTTTTTCCTATTGAGTAACCGCTTCCTTCATCGCCGATCAGTTTGCCGTATCCGCCCGCCCTGTAAAAATTTCCCTTCTTATCAATTCCTACTACAATGGAACCTGTGCCGGCAATAATCAGCGCACCGCTTTTACCGCTTAAAGCTCCTTCTGCAAAGATTGTTACGTCCGAAGTGATAATAATTTTTTTAACTGAAAATTCCCCTCCGGTTTCTATCCTATTTAAAGCTCTTTTTACATCGGCGGCATTTTTTTTCCTTCCGGCGCCGGCAAGGCCTATAACCGCAGCGCCGACAATTTTAACGCCCGATTTTTTAATTACTTCGGAGATAAGGGAGTGGATTAGCCGCGCCGATTTTTCAGGTCCTACTATAAGCGGGTTGGAGGCTCCTCCTTTTGCTGCGGCAAGAATTTTAAAATTTTCGTCGGTCAAAATGCATTTCGTTTTGGAACCGCCGCCGTCGACTCCTATAAAAAAATTCATCCGCTGATTCTCTAAATTGAAATCTAAAATATGCAAAAGGTGTTCAAGTTAAAAGTATTTTATTCTCTTCAAATGCGGGGATACCCCGTTTTAATTTTCGATTTTCCCGATTGAAATTTCGCTTTTAGAAATTGAAGAGGCAGGTCCGCCCCCTCATGAATAATTGAGATTGCAACGCGATTCCGATCTGTTTTAACGGGAAGCGGGCCGAAAAGAGAAAATAATTTGCTATTTGAACAATACCCAAAAGAAATTAAATTTGAGGTGCGATCCTTATGTTTTTAAATTATCTTCCGATAATTATATTATAATAATTATTACAAGGGAGGAAGAAATGATCGTACTTAAAAAATTCTTATTCATCATCTCTGCAATTATTCTAATCTCATCGGTTCAAGGATGCAAAACCGACAACTCTGCAGAACCCGAAACTAATTCTTTAGTTGGGACCTGGACGCTAACAAAGATTACCATACCGAACGGTGCCGCCAGTATTATTTTAACTCCGGAGCAGGCGCAGGTTCAATCCACAATTACGGCCAAGGCAGACGGCACATATAACGCAACAGTTATTGATCATGGAGTTACAACAACGGAAAGCGGAACATACAGCGTAAGCGGAAGCGTTATAACTTTTAAGATGCAGGATGGCACCACAAGAAGCACAGAGTTCACACTAAACGGGAATAAGCTTACAATTGTTCAGGTAATATCAACACCGCTGGCGGAGAATACTTCCGCCACACTGGAATTTACCCGGCAGTAAATACTTTCTCTAATATTTGATCTGCTCACTATCATAGGAGGATTTATGCCTACCAAAATGTTACGGGAGTTTCTGGATCAAAACAAAATTAGATATGTAACCATCCGGCATTCTGTTGCTTACACAGCACAGGAGATTGCCGCGTCTGCGCACATTAAAGGAAGGGAGATGGTAAAAACAGTTCTCATCAAGTCAGATGGGAAATTGGCTATGTGCGTGCTTCCCGCTTCGAACAAAATTGATTTTGACCTATTGGCAAAAGCCCTGGGCGGAAAGACAATCCGCCTTGCCAACGAAGTAGAATTTAAAGACAGGTTCCCTGAATGCGATGTGGGCGCCATGCCTCCTTTTGGAAATCTATATGAGATGGATGTTTATGCGGATGAATCTTTGGCCAAAGACGAAGAGATTGCTTTTAATGCATGCAGCCATGTTGAACTTTTTCAGATGTCATTTAAAGATTTCGGCCGTTTGGTGAAACCCAGGCTTATACCTTTTTCTTATCATTCAAAGCTGTAAGTTCTCCGCCCATTTTGATCTTATTTTCTGAATGGCTAAATAGGAGGGAAAATAATCTCAAATTCGATTTGAAAAAATATTTTTTGATCTCAATTTTACTTTTGGCCGCACCTCTCTTTGCGCAGAGGATCACACTCTGCAGAGCATTTACGGATAACGGCGAACCGATTGATCTTATTTATTCCTCCAATATCAGAATAGGTCAATCGGTTTGCATTTTATTTTCGGGAGAGAAGAAAAAACTGAGCGGCAGCATCTCCCTTTTCATAGACAAAACGGACGGAGGAGAAAGAAATAATCAGCTAAAGCAGATTTTCATTTCGCCGAAAGAAAACTGGCTGACGCAAGTTTTCAAGTTTCAGAAAGAGGGCCGGTATGAAATCTATTTTGAAAATGAAAATAAGATCCGGTACGCGTCAACCACAGTCACTGTCGGCCATCCGGAGATTAAAACAGCAAAGGAAAAAGAAGCGGCCGCAAGAAGCGGGAGCGCAAAAATTGTTTTTACATCAAAAATAATCGACGGCAAGCCTGCGGATATTAAAGAGAATATTTCTCTTAGAGAGAACGGGGGCAGTATAAGCATCTACCTGAGCGACAAGCAGCCCATTGGAACAAAATTGCTTCGCCTGAGCCTCTGGCGGAGCGATCAAAAAGGGAACAGTTACAATGAATTATCGGGTTCAAAAATTTTCATTATCGATCCCTCATGGAACGACACATATTTGAAATATACTTTCAGCAAAACAGGCGAATACAAAATTATAATCTCCGACGAAAATGAAATATTAATTAAAACAGCTTATATTTCAGTAAATAATTGAAAAAGTAAAAAGCGGAAACACCATGAAGGGAATTATTCTAGCAGGCGGATCGGGCACAAGAATGTATCCGATGACAAAAGTTTACAGCAAACAGCTTGTAACAATTTACGACAAGCCCCTCATCTACTATCCCCTTTCCATTCTGATGCTCTCCGGAATAAGGGAAATTCTTATAATATCCAACGAAGAAACTATTCCGCTCTATAAAAAATTATTCGGCGACGGATCCCAGATAGGATTAAATATTGAATATGTAATTCAGCCGGAGCCGAAAGGAATCGCACAGTCGTTTATTCTGGGTGAAAAATTCATAGGCAAGGATTCCGTCTCTCTTATTCTCGGCGATAATATTTTTTACGGCAAACTGGATTTCTTTTATAAAGCAGTAGAAAAAAATAATTCCGGGGCAACAATTTTTGCATATCGGGTAACAGATCCGGAGAGATATGGAATAGTCGAGTTCGACGCTGACGGAAAAGCTCTCAGCATAGAAGAAAAACCGAAAGTGCCCAGATCGAATTTTGCCGTGCCCGGTCTTTATGTTTACGATAACAGAGTTGTGGAGATTTCAAAAAAATTAAAACCCTCTGCGAGAGGAGAATTCGAGATAACTGATGTAAATCGCGAATACCTTTCACTCGGAGAACTCCGGGTTGAAAAGATAGGACGGGGCGTGGCCTGGCTGGATACCGGCACTCCCGAGGCGCTTCTAAAGGCGTCAAATTTCTTTGGAGTTATAGAAGACAGGCAGGGCTTGAAAGTGGCATGCATAGAAGAGATCGCTTATCAAAAAGGATTTATTGACATGGCCAAATTCGATCTGCTTCTTAGAACCATTCCGAGTTCGCTTTACAAGGATTACCTGGTCAAACTTAGGGAAGAATAACCCAAAGCTCTCACTCCCCTTCCATGCGCGATTTGCTATCTATATTATAGTTTATAAATGGCGGCGCACCCGCATTTTTATCTGTAGGATACATTCCGCAAAGTTTATTATCTTTGCTCTGATCAATAAACAGCCGCCAATCAAGGAGTATTTAAGGGATGAGTCTTTTTTCATCGAAAACAAAAAATGAGATCGAAAAACTCGTAGAAGAAAACGATGAATTAAAAAACACTCTTCATCAGGTGCTTCAAAAACACCAGAACCTTACAGAATTAGACAATAAACTTGGAGAGGCCCGCAAAGAATTCAGCGAGATCTCCAAAGAGATCGAAAAAAGAAAAATCGATCTTCAATCATTTCTTACAAACAGCGAATCGAAAGAAAAAGCAATTGAAGACCTGAATAGAACAATCGATCTTCTCACCGAAAAAAAATTGTCGCTGGAATCCGAAATAGCGGGAATTGAAACCGCGTCTTTTGAAAATGCAGAGAATGAGATAATCCGGAAAAATAACGAAATCGAAAAAATTCAGAAAGAATATGACGATCTGAAATCTTCATTCGATAATATGCAGGAGGAATCGATTTCTCTCAGAGAGCGGATCGATCTTCTTAAAGAAGAGGAAGAAAAGTTAAAAAGCACTCTGGCGGGGATAGGAGACGAGTCCGAAAATTTTAACCTTACGGAAAAACTTAGCCTCCTCAAAGCGGAAGAGAACAAAAGAACCGCTGCAATTCAGGCGCTGGACAACAAGATATCTTTAAGCGAAGAGATCAGATCGAATCTTGAGCTCTCGCTCGCTGCAATAGTAACGGAATTATCTGAGAAAGAAAAAACTTTTCAGGAGTACGCCAATAAGAGAGATTTGCTGGCAGACGAGCTGCGCGCGCGACAGAAAGAATTTGACGAATTTGACAACAGATACAATTTTACGCGGGATACGATAGGAAAACTTGAATCCGAAGTTAAAGAACTTACCGGCAAGAGAAACGATTTAATTGATGAGGTGAGGAAATTTGAGAATATAAAATTGGAGTTGCAGGAGAAGCTTTTGCAACTGCGTACGGAAGAGGAACAATTGAGCGAAGCCGTTATGCTGAAGCAGAGTTCGATTGAACAGATAGAAAAGAGAAAATTTGAGATTGAAGAGACTCACCTGAAAGTCGAAAATAATTTTTCTCAGGTGCTTCTAAAATTCACCGACGAATTGAACAGCGCCAAAGCAAAATTGAATTCAATCCGGCAGGAGATCCTGGGAAAGGAGAAAGAGCTTAGCGGAAAAGAGAAAACACTTCTTGAAAAAACCTCGCAAGTTGCGGAATACGGCGGCTTAACAAAGGTGCTTCAAAAAGAGAGAGCCGCTGCAGAACAGCTCCTGGCAAATCTGAAACAGGAAAACGAGGAAGTCGGCTTAACGCTTCTTTCGTTAAAGGATGAAGCCAACCGGCAGAAACTTTTAACGCAGCAACTGCGCACGGAATGCAGCTCGCTCGAAATAAAAAAGGACTCTCTCGAAAAAGATATACGCCAGCTTCTGATCCAATCCGGCGAAAGCTATTCCGGTCTGAACGATTCGAAGCAGAAACTGGAAGCCGAATTGGCCAACACCTCGCGCGAATTGGAAGACTTAAAAAACCTCAACTCCCATCAGAAGAATGAACTGCGTTCGCTCAAGTCAGAGAACGCCGAATTAGAGATAAAAAAAGAAGAGATTACGGCAAAAATTTCCGAACTGATAGCAATGGAAAAGAATCTGAAATTCAGGATTGGAGAGCTTGAAAAAGGAAAAGCAGAGAGCGGCGAACTGGAATAAATGCCGACCCTGCTTAGAAACTCTTTATTTGTCAAATGGAATTATTTTTATTTAATTAAATCCAAAATTTCCGGAAAGATCTAAATTGAGAGCCCGTTTTTTTAAAAATAAATTTTCTCCTCTCTTACTTCTGAATTTTTTTTTAACAATCCCGCTCTGCTATTCCCAAAGCAGTAAACCGGCCGGCGACACCTTAAGATACCGCAACAATCCGACATATCTTCTGCAGCAGTCGATGTTCGACCTGTACAAAACAAGGCAGGCGGATATTATTATGTTCGGAAATTCATTAACCCACGGAGCCGCATGGAATGAACTTTTGGGGCGTTCGAATGTTGTGGAGAGAGGAATCCCAAGCGATCTGATCTACGGATTTGAATCGCGTCTCAATTCCGTTTACAGGCTAAAGCCCAAAATTGTTTTTATAATGGGCGGATTGAATGATATTTATAATTGGACTCCGGTTAAAGAAATTTTTACTGTCTATGTGCGTATTATAAACGGGCTTAAATCAAAAAATATTATTCCGGTGATTCAATCCACAACCTTCTCCGCCTCGTTCTACGGAAAGGACTGGAAAGTTACTTCCGAGATGAACAGGGAAAGGAACAAGGAAGTGGAAAAGCTGAATAAACTTCTGTTTGAATACGCCAGAACGAACAATATTGACTACATCGACATTAACACACTAACCGCGGGCAAGGACGGATTTTTGAGACCGGAATTAACCTGGGACGGAATTCATTTTAAAGCCGAGGCTTACAAGATCTGGTCGCATGAAGTAGAAAAAATTTTACTGAAATACAGGTTGTAATGGCAGCGGAGCAATTTATTGCCCAACTTAAAAATTTTTGCAGTTGAATGTTTCCGTTGAGAATTTTGATCAATTCAATTAAGGGTGCACAATGAACAATGAAAACAAATTTAGACAGCCTCTTATTATAACCGCTTCGGCGATAATAATTCTTTACGCGCTCTCCTTTTTAAAAGTAGATTACGACGTCCCTCAGCTAAATTTCAAATTAAAAAACGTTGATATTTTTTCCGATATAAAAATCGATATTACAGATCAGCCGCAGGGTTTGATGAAGAAACCGAGCGGAATTAACTACGCATCATTCGCCGTCGGAGATATATTTAATCTTCTCGGTTCAATAGTAAACGGCAATGAGGGAGAAAAAGACGAAGCAGGAGAATTTTTAATTCAAGGGAAGAAAACGCCTATAACTGGCAACGTTAAACAGCTAAGCTATTTTTTCGACGCTTTGAAAAGCGCAAAATCTAAGACTGTCCGCATAGCCCACTTCGGAGATTCCGCAATTGAAGGAGACCTTATTTCGGCTGATATTAGAGAAACTCTTCAGAACAAATTCGGCGGCAACGGAGTTGGGTGGCTTGGAATTACTTCCCAGGATATAACATTCAGACTGACTACCAAACACACATTCAGCGACAACTGGGAATCTGCAGCATTATACACAAGCAATCCCAAGGGACTGCCTCTTGGAATAAGCGGCGAAGCATGCGTTCCAAAAGGAAATGCCTGGGTTCAGTATGAAACCACACGGATAAGAAGAACTCTTAAAGATTTCAGCCTGGTGCGTCTCTATTATGCAAATGCAAAAAATTCAAACATCACTTATTCTTTTGACGGCGGGGCAAAACAAACCGTTGCGCTAAAAACGGGTCCCGCGCTTCAGGAACTTATTCTTAAGCCCGCATCCAGAGCAAAGTCCATTCGCATAGAATTTCCGATGGCAAACCAGGCATATTTTTACGGTGTGAGTTTGGAAAATGAACCGGGCGTGTATGTAGACAATCTTCCCCTCCGCGGCAATACCGGCGTGGATCTCGGCTCTCTTCAGCCGGGAATTTTAAAAGATTTTGCAAAGTATCTGGATTATAAATTAATTATTCTCGAGTTCGGACTTAACATTGCAAGTTCCAAAACAACAGACTACAACTGGTACGAAAAAGAGATGGTGAAAGTGATAAACAATTTAAAAGCCGCTTTTCCGAGGACAAGCTTCTTGATGATCTCCGTGCACGACAAATCGATGAAGAAGGGATCCGGCTTTGTAACAGATCCCGCAATAACAAAACTTCTTCAGGTTCAGAAAAATATTGCAAAGCTTGCCGATGTTGCCATCTGGAGTCTGTTTGACGCAATGGGCGGAGAAAATTCCATGCCGAATTGGGTTAATGCAAATCCGCCGCTGGCATTCAAAGATTTTATTCACTTCAACGATCAGGGCGCAAAAAAAGTCGCGGATCTTTTAACCGAAGCCCTGCTCGAACAGAATAAATAGTTTTCCGGAATAAAACAATGAACACTAATACAATTCAATTGGATGATTCAAAAACGCTCTGGGAGCGGTGGCAGCGGAATGCAGAAAGAAATCCAGACCGCGAAGCTATAGTTCACTGGGTTGCAGGAGAAGAGCCGTTCAGATGGACTTATAAAAATCTGATTGAAACGGCAAAAAAATTCTCGGTTAAAATTAAAGAAGCCGGAATAAAAAAAGGGGATGTCTGCGCAATTATCATGCATCACAATCCTTATTTTTATCCTTTGTACATGGGCATATCGCGCGCAGGCGCTTTGCCTGCAGTTCTCGCGTATCCTAATCCACGTCTTCATCCTGATAAATTCCGGCAGGGAATTGAAGGAATGTCGCAGCGTTCGGGCCTCGATTATATTTTGACGGAAAAAGATCTGGATCCGATTATAAGACCGTTAATTGAAAAACCGGAAAGCACTATCAAATCTGTTTTCTTTCCGCTCGAATGGAATTTTAAGGATGAAGTTGATCCGCAGGCGGATAGAGAGATAGAACAGATATCAAAGACGGTAAAAGAAACCGAGCCGATGCTGCTTCAGCATTCATCCGGAACAACGGGACTTCAAAAACCGGTTGTCTTATCGCACTGCGCAATTTTAAATCACGTTGTGAATCTTGGGAGCGGATATAATCTGACAGATAAAGATAAAATTGTTAGTTGGCTTCCGCTCTATCATGATTTCGGTTTGATCGCGTGCTTTCAGATTCCGCTCGCATACGGAATAACAACTATTCAAATAAATCCGTTTGAGTGGGTGCTCGCGCCTATTCTTCTTCTTGAAGCGGTTACAAAAGAGAAAGCAACACTTACCTGCCTGCCTAATTTTGCCTATAATGTTCTGGCGGAAAAAATCCACGAAGATGAATTGGAAGAAGTGAATCTTGAAAGCCTCCGCTTGATTGTGAACGCGGCGGAACCCGTGCGGCACGACAGCCATCAAAAATTCATAAGCAAATTTCAGAAGTATGGACTTAATCCTCTGGCCCTTGCCGTAATGTACGGCATGGCGGAAGTAACTCTCGGTCTTACGGTCACCGATTCCGGCAAACCGATAACGGAATTAGCCGTAGACAGAAACGAATTATCGCTCGGCAGAATGAAACTTGCCGGAGCCGGCTCGGTTGTCCGCGTTTGCGTGTCATCCGGCAGGCCGCTAAACGGCTGCCAGGCTAGAATTGTGGACGAGAACAGAAAAGATCTTCCGGACGGAACAGTAGGCGAGGTTGCCGTTAAATCAGTATCGATGTTCGACGGATACAGAAATTATCCCGAAAAGACCGCAGAAGTTGTGGATAACGGCTGGTATTTTTCCGGCGATTACGGCTTTAAGTACAACGATGAATTTTTTATCATCGGTAGAAAAAAAGATCTGATAATAGTCGCAGGCAAAAATATTTATCCCGAGGATATTGAAGACGTTATAAATCAGGTCGAAGGGATAATTCCAGGACGCGTTATTTCATTCGGCGAAGAAGACGAAGCGATGGGCACGGAGCAGGTTGCCGTTGTAGCAGAAACCAAAGCCGAATCCGATAAAGAAAAAAATGATCTGCGCCTTGCCATTCTTAAAGCCGGAATGGGTATGGACATAAACATTCATAAAGTATATCTTGTGCCCCCGAGATGGCTGATAAAAAGCTCGGCCGGCAAACCGAGCAGAAAAGCAAACAAAGAAAGAATATTAAGTCGCGAAGACAAACAAGTTTGGAGCAGATAATGATTTCACCCGAATTGAAAAAAGTAATTTTAAGCGAACTCGACCTGGACGACTTTGACCTTCAGGATACCACTATTGCGCCCGAAGTGCCCGGATGGGATTCGCTGAATCACGTAAATATAATTTTGGCAGTAGAAAAATTCTTTAATGTAAAATTCAAAAGCTATGAAGTGCTGCGGTTGAAAAATGTAGGCGATCTGCAGACGCTCGTAAATTCCAAAACCGGAAAGTAACGCGTTGTACTAGAATTGTTTTTGATGCGCGCTTTGCGGAGGACTTTTTCACTTTAATAATTGCATCCATTATGTTTTCATCTTTCAGCATCGAAAAAATTTTTTCACTTTTAAAATACGACCAGAACGACCCGCTGATTTTCAGCACAAGTCTTTTTCTGATTCTGTTTTTTGTCTTCCTTGTTTTCTACAATCTGCTCGGCAAGAACAAAAACGCAAGAATTTTTCTTCTGATTGTTTTTTCCTTCTACTTTTATTACAAGTCGGCCGGAGTCTATTTTCTGGTTCCCATCGCTTCGGCAGTCGTAAATTTTTATATCGGCAAGTGGATTTCGGCAAATGAAAAATTCCTGTACAAAAGGCTTCTCCTTTTTCTCGCGCTCGTCGTGAACATTGCGCTTCTGGGCTATTTCAAATACACCAATTTTATTTTACAGATCATTGGCGATATTAGCGGCGGACAGGTTACTCCGCTGGCAATATTTCTGCCCATCGGGATTTCATTTTACACTTTTAAAGCGCTCAATTATATTTTCGATATTTATTACGACACATTAAAACCATCTGCCTCGCTGCGCGATTTTTCACTTTACATATTCTTCTTTCCCAATATTTTGATGGGGCCGATTGACCGCGCGGCAGATTTTCTTCCGCAGATAGAGCGCGAACCGTTCATTTCAAAGGAGGATATAGGAAGGGCCGTATTCTTAATTTCACTGGGATTGATCAAGAAAGTAGTTATTGCCGATTACATCGGTTTGAATTTTGTGGACCGGATTTTCGATTTCCCGCTCCGCTACACCGGCGTGGAAAATTTGCTGGCTGTATACGGTTATATACTTCAGATCTACTGCGATTTTTCCGGTTACACAGACATGGCAATCGGAGTTGCGCTTTTAACGGGGTTCAAACTGATGGATAATTTTAATTATCCTTTTAAAGCAACCAGCATTGCGGACTTCTGGCGGAGATGGCACATCTCTCTATCAAAATGGCTTTTAGATTATCTCTTTAAACCTGTTCAGATCTCGTCGCGCGGATTAAAAATTTTTGGCAACGTGCTGGCACTGGTTGTTACGTTTTTCGTATGCGGTTTATGGCACGGCGCCGGATGGAATTTTATTCTATGGGGAGTGTTCCACGGAACTTTAATGTCTATTTCCCTTTTCTTTAAGAAACCAAAAGAGCGCCTGTACAAATTTTTAAAAATTCACGACACAAAATTTTTGAAATTCTTACAAACCGTAATAACTTTTCATTTAGTTGCGGTATCGTTTTTAATTTTCCGCTCGCATGAGATGCAGAACGTTACAGACACGCTGAGTCAGATTTTTAATTTCTTCCATGCGGAAGTTTTCGTTCAGTTCGCAGAGAAACTGCCTCTGATTCTCGGACTTATAACTGTCGGATATTTCTTCCACTTCATGCCGGCAAGTCTCGGCCAGCGCATTCAAAAGATTATCACCTCAATGCCGCTTCCTGCGAAAGTTCTTTTTTTGGTTATTGTGATCTGGCTTGCGGCGCAATTTAAGTCCGCGGATATTCAGCCTTTTATCTATTTCCAATTTTAAAATGAGACGGAATGCGAATTCCGTCTCATAATAAAGAGGCAAATTCTTCTCTCCCTTCAAAAAATCCCTCAAACAAGGGGTAATTCAAATTATTTAACATTCATTACTTTTTGCATAATTTTTGATAAATTGAACTTGAGATTAACGCGCACGGCTTAAAAATTAACCGTTTTGAAAGGCGCACAAATTTCAGTTGCTCCGTATTATTTGGAATTTCTTTTTGAGGAATATGACTTTTTCCCGCTTAAAATTATTTTTTTTGATTTTTCTCATTTCACTCCCGCTTCTTTTGAATGCGCAGAGAGTTGATCCTAACGAATTCAAAAAAACTGCATTGGCACACATGCAGGCAGGCAGATTCGGCGAAGCAATCGACCAGTTGAACAAATACATTACGGCAAATCCGCAGGAATCCGATGGTTACAATCTGCGCGGTCTATGTTATGAAAAAAGACAGCAGTACGAAAACGGAAGGTTGGACTACAGGCGTGCGATTGCAATCGAATCTAAGAGCGCGGAAAAAAGAGCCGAGTATGAAAAAAACCTTCAGCGACTGATAGGAATCTGGTATCCGATACTGAACAGAAAAATTGAAGGACACCTGCGCGAAATTGCCATCGATCCGAACAAAGCGTTCAATTATCTTGAAATTGGCAAGTCATATAAATGGATGGAGATCTGGGACAAAGCGGAAGAGTGGTACGACAAATATTTAGCCCGCGATGATAATGCCTCTCCCGACGAAATAATCCGTTATACTGAAGTGCTTGCCAAAACCGGCAGCATAGTTAAAGGAGAAAGAATTCTCAAAAAATTTGTTGAGCGGTATCCGACGGACTGGAGACTCTGGAGCCGTTACGGATATTTTACAATGTGGCTTGGCAAATATGCAATTGCAAAAAAAGCTTTCGAGAACGCACTCGGTTTCAAACCATTCTACAAAGAAGCGCAGGACGGATTGGATCAGGTAACCAATCAGGCGTATCTCACGCAGGAAAATCCGCGCGCATTCGAAAAAGAATATCCCATAGACAGATATTACAGAATCTTAAGAAGAGACCCGCGCGATACTGAAACACGTTATAAATTAGTGGATGAACTTATCAACGCTAACAGAATTGAAGAAGCCTACCAGCAGCTGCAGATAATAGGTCAGGCAACTCCGGATGACGAACGGTTCAAAGAAAAAAATAATTACGTAACCGAGTTCCGGAATAAAACCTACCGCGAGCGTTTAGATAGTGCTAAAGCCCGGCTATCGATGGACGCCAGCGATAAAGAAGCGCTGAAAACAGTCGCGGAATATTACGAATATCTTCAGGAGTACGACAGCGCCAGAGTAATACTCGATCAATATTTTGAAAAGTATCCCGATGAAAAAGATCAATCGCTCAGATACAGATGGGCAAGAATTGCCGCGTGGAGCAGAGAGTTCGACAAATCGATTGAAATAATGGATAAACTTCTTGCAGATGATCCGAACAATTTGGATTACCAGCTCTTCCGCGCGCAGGTGGCCGTCTGGATAAACAGAGACATTGAACTCTCGCAGCAATATCTGGAAAATGTTTTAAAGAGCCGGCCAAATTCCGTTTCCGCGCTTATCTCCATGGGCTCAATCAAATTAGTTCAGCGCGATTTTGAAGCCGCGCAGGAATATGAGAACAAAGCCAAAGATATAGAGCCGAACAACGACGATGTCATCAAGCTTCAGTCTAATATTGACTGGCAGAAGATGAGGTTTGAAGAAGAAAAACTTTATATGATCCTTGAACAGGGTCGCGCAAAAGTGAATGAAAAAGATTATGCCGCGGCAATTCCGTTCTACGAAGACTATCTTTCAAAAGCCGAACCGAATAATCTCATATTGAAAGAATACGGAGACGTTCAGTTCCAGGCGAAAAATTATACGGCAGCACTTGATGCTTACAACAAAGTTCTTTCTTACGGCGAAAATTATGAGGCGCAAAAAGCCAGAGCTTCTCTCTATTTTACTACCGGTGATTCTCTGAAGGCTCTCTCTGAATACAAAGACCTGGTAAGACAAGACTCCACGGACTTTGAGGCTAATCTCTATCTCGGCGATGCCTATGCGAAAACGGCACAGAACGATTCTGCGCGGATAGTTTACAACAATCTTCTCGACTGGAAATTAGACTCGACACAGGTAAGCGCGGTTAAGCTTCACAAAAGCTGGCTGCCTGTTACCGGCATCGCGGCAATCTTTGAAACATTTCCGAGCGCAATCGGATTCGCTCCCAATCTTTCTTATTATTCAGACAATATCGGATTCAGCATGCTAAGCGCAGGCGGAAGATTGGAACTTGCAGTTACAAATTATCTGTCGATAGGCGCATCATATCTTAGAAGTTCCATTAAAGCCAAGGAGTCGATTCTCAACCAGGATGCGATAACAACCATGAACGAAAGCGGGAATCCGTTTACCGGCAACAGGATGTTCAGCACTTTCAAAGGATTGATAATGCTCCGGCTGGGAACAAATATGAATCTGAGCGTGGGTCTTGGAACGAGCGGTTCGTACGGCGCATTCACTCGCGACGATCAGGATTTCTCGATTGTGTATGAAAAGCCGGACACAATAAGAGTTGGTTTTGTATATCAGAATTCCGACGCTGTAATGATTTTAAATTCTCCCTATCTGATAGACACTCGCATGTATGCCTCCCTTTACAAAGCAGATGCATATTACAAGAACCGGGAAGGATTGCGCATCTCCGGTTATTTCCAATATGTCCGCGTGGACGACGACAATGCGGGAAATGATTTCAGTATCAGAATAGGAAAATATTTTTGGCCCGATCTGGCACTGGGATACGAATACCTCTATTCAAATTATAAGCAAAAATCGATCTACTACTATTCGCCGCGCAATTTTGAATCGCACAGCCTCTGGCTGGAGAACGATTTGGAAAAGCAGGATAAATTAAAAGTTTCTCTCGGCGGCAAAATCGGCTTGATTCCGCAAAGCAGCTTGATAGCGCTTGAAGGGCATATAAACGTTCTCTACAAACTGACGAAGAAATTAAGTTTGTCGGGCAGAATCAGCGTTGGAAGCGCTTCGCGCGATAACTCCAGCTATCGCTATTTCTCAGGCCAGCTCTCCGCATACTGGTCGGTATTATAATTCTTTTTTCCGTACTATAATTAATATTATGCAAAAATTTTTTATGAATATAAAACAGATTTATTTTCTTATACTTTTTTTCTCCGCCTGGTCGCTTTATGCGGGAGAAATTAAATTTGCGGGGGAAGCCAAACAGGGCGGATTGATCATTGCATTCGGAAAAAATATTTCATCCGCTACTTTGAATAACGCCAAACTGCAGGTGGATAAATCCGGCTATTTTATTTTCGGGTTCGACCGGGATGCAAAGGGCGTATTTAAATTGAAAGTCCGTTTTAAAAATAAAAAAACTGAAACCTTTGAATACAATATCGAACCGCAAATCTACGAAGAGCAGAGACTCACGCTGGCAAAAAAATATGTCGTTCCTCCTAAAAAACAATCGAAGAGAATTCAGAAGGAAAATAAATTGATGAAAGCCGCGCGCGCCAGCGTGGGAAAAATGAAAAATGCGTTATTTATTTCAGGGTTTTCTTATCCCGTAGATACGGTCAATATTCACAGCGTTTTCGGAAGCCAGAGAATTCTCAACGGAAGAAAAGCAAATGTTCATAACGGCCTCGATTTTGCCGGATCGGAAGGCGATACCATACGCGCAGTAAGCGACGGCGTTGTGCGAATAGCAGGAAAAGATTTTTTTTACAACGGTAATTTTATTCTTTTGGATCACGGGCAAGGTTTAACTAGCGTGTATCTGCATATGAGCAGCCTTATAGCCAGGACAAATCAAAAAGTGAAAAAGGGGGAAGCAATTGGATTGATGGGCGCAACCGGACGCGCGACGGGTCCCCATCTGCACCTCGGAGTTCAGTGGTTTAAAAAAAGAATCGATCCGATGATTCTTTTCAATACGTCGCTCCCCTCACAAGAGTGATTTAAGATCGGGGATGACGGGGCAGCCGAGTTTTTCCAATTTCCGCTTGCTTTGATGACCGCCGGATAAAAGAACGCAATCGGCTCCGATCTCCACGGCAACTTCGTAATCATGTTCCGTATCTCCGATTAAAAGAGTTTCCCCTTTGCCGTTCCCCAATTTTTTCATCAGATCTTTTCCCAGATGGAGTTTGCTGGCCGCGTAGATATTATCCAGTCCCACAATGTGAGTGAAATATTTTTTTAATCCGTGATAATCCACAATCTCTTCGAGTGTGTGCTGAGAATAAGCCGAAAGAATCGATTGCCCGATTCCGGCAATTTGTATCTGCTCAAGTGTTTCTTTCACTCCATCGTATAGTTTGCATTCGAATTTGCCCTCTTCATAGCCGTCCATCCATTCCCTTCCCACTTTTTCAAACGGCTCCTTAGAAAAATCGAATCCCAATTCGCTGTAATAATTTTTCACCGGTATGGTAAATATTTCCCGGTATTCTTCCACACGAAGAGTTTTCAGACCGCGCGCCTTCAATAAACGGTTTATCAGATCCATGCTGAATTGAACATCGTTTAGCAGCGTGCCGTTCCAGTCCCAGATTATATGTTTATATTTTTCAATCATGGGTGCAAATTTATTCCAAAATAGAAACACAACAAAATTTTATTTTCCGCCAAAGAATTTCTCCGTTTCATTTGAGAAAAAAGCCCCCTTTTTTTAACTTGAATTATCGATGATCCGGTAATCAGTTCCGCACTTCTGAAATATTTTTCAAATTATTAAGGACGTCTATGAGAAGAATCAAAACACAATCCTTCATCATTTTATTCGGCGCATTTTTTCTTTTGTCTCTTTCATTTTTCAACGCGCAGCAGAAAGAATACCGAATAAAAAAAGAATTCATTCCTGCCGCAGAAAAGATTGCCGGTTTGGAATTCACCGACTCGGAACGCGATTCGATGCTGGATGCATTGAACGACCAGCTGGCCAATTACGAAAATATTCATAAAATTCATTTAGAGAACAGCGTTCCCCCGGCATTTCTTTTTAATCCCATCCCAATCGGGTTCAAATCAGAAAGAAAACAATTGCCGGTAAAATTCAGCGATTACAGTTATGTAAAAATGACTAAAAATCTTGACGATATTACTTTTTATTCGATTGGCGAATTGGCTTATCTTATTAAGACTAAAAAGATCTCTTCAGTACAGCTTACAAAATTTTATCTTGAGAGACTCAAAAAATTCGGTCCCGTTCTCAGAAACGTAGTCACGCTCACAGAGGAAAGGGCTATGGCTCAGGCGAAGAAGATGGATGAGGAGCTGGCTCATGGTAAGTACAGAGGAATGCTGCACGGAATTCCATTCGGCGTAAAGGATCTCTTCTCTACAAAAAAATACAAAACCACCTGGGGCGCAACTCCCTATAAAGACCAGTTAATTGATCAGGACGCATCCGTGATAAAAAAATTGGAAAATGCTGGAGCCGTTTTGTGCGCAAAATTATCGATGGGCGCTCTTGCACGCGGTGATGTATGGTTCGGCGGAATGACACGAAACCCGTGGGATACTACAAAAGGATCCAGCGGCTCGTCGGCTGGAGTAGCATCGGCTGTATCTGCAGGACTTCTCCCCTTCGGCATCGGGACCGAGACAAACGGCTCCATAGTTTCACCTTCCACAGTTTGCGGAGTAAGCGGTCTGCGCCCGACTTTCGGCAGAGTGAGCAGAGACGGAGCGATGGCATTAAGCTGGACGATGGATAAAGTTGGACCGATCTGCAGAAACACAGAAGACCTTGCGATTGTGTTTAATTCCATCTACGGACCCGATGGAAAGGATCAGTCCGTGTACGAAGCTCCGTTCAACTACAAGTCCGAAGTGGATTTTAAAAAATTAAAAATCGGTTATCTTAAAAAAGAATTCGACAAAAAATATCCGTTCCACAAAAACGATTCGCTGGCAATAAAAAAATTGGAAGAGCTTGGAGCCGCTTTGATTCCCGTCGAGCTTCCGAATGTTCCGGTAAATGACCTTAGAATAATTTTGACTGCCGAATCCGCCGCGGCATTCGATGAATTGACGCGGTCGAACCGGGATGATCTTCTGGAACAGCAGACAAAGCGGGCATGGGGAAACACATTCCGTGCCGCGCGTTTAATTCCTGCAGTCGAATATATTAACGCAAACAGAATACGCACCATGCTCGTTCAGGAAATGAAAAAGCTTTTTGACCAGATTGATATTTATATATCTCCAAGCTGGGTGGGAAATAATCTGATCCTTACAAATTTAAGCGGACACCCTTTGGTTGTGGTTCCAAACGGCTTTTCGGAGAGCGGAACCCCGACAAGCTTCACTTT